>CAZPZQ010000226.1:0-6028 GCA_964590745.1 uncultured Mycobacterium sp.
CGCTTCGGCGTCGCTGGAATGCACCAGGACTTTTAGCACCACCGGGCGTTCGTTGACGTTGTGGTCGACCGCCAGGTACACCCAGCCCAACCCGCCGTGTGCGATGCAGCCTTTGATCTCGTATTGGCCGGCCACCAGATCGCCGGGCTTGAGTTGCGGCAGAAAAGAATACGGGCTTCCGCAGTGCGGGCACCAGCCTTCGGACTGCGCTTCGCTATCCGGACTCGAGCGGCCCACCGGCTTTCCGCAATTCCAGCAGAACCGCTTGGACTCGGCGACCACCGGGTCGGTCATCAACGCCGCGAACGGGTCGATGTCGGGGACCTGAGGCACCTCCACCAGGCCACCGCCCAGTCGCCGGTTGGGGGCCACCGTGCGCACCGCGGTCGTCGACGTGTTGGGCGAGTCGATGTCGTCGTCACCGGCCGGGCTGGCCGCGTCGTCGCCGGCGCGCGGTCGGAAGATCGCCTGGGTGGACATCGGACGGCGGACCGACGCCGAGTCGGCCAGTACGTCCGCTCGCTGGGTGGGCGGACCGCCCTCGTCCCGTTCCGGATCGTCGTCGGGGCGCATCAGTCCACATACCTCGGGGTGGGCGGCAGCGGGGCCGGACCGAGCACCGTTAACCACTTGCGGTACAGCGTGTTCCAGGTACCGTCCCGGCGGATCCGGTCCAGTGTGCCGTTGACGAATCGGACCAGGCCGGTGTTGTCCAGGTTGATTCCGATGCCGTAGGGTTCGTCGTCCATGCTCGGGCCGACGATGTGCAGGTACGGATCTTGCGACATCAGCCCGGCCAGGATGGAGTCGTCGGTGCTGACCGTGTCGACCTGACGCTGCTGTAACGCCACCAGGCAATCCGCCCAGTTCACCACCGACACGATGATCGGCGCCGGGGTGATCTGCCGGATACGCCGCAGCGACGTGGTGCCCTGTGCCACGCAGACCCGCTTGCCGGACAGATCGGATGCTTGCCTGATCGCCGAATCCCGATACGCCAGCAGTCGCTGGTAAGCGATCAGATACACGGTGGAAAAGTTGACCAGCTTGCGGCGCGGGCAGGTGATGCTCATGGTCTTGACCACGATATCGACCTGGGATTTCTGCAGCGCCGCAATGCGTTCGGCCGATGCCAGGATCCGGTATTCGACCTGTGACGGGGTGCCGAAGATGTCGCGGGCCACCTCGCCGGCGACGTCGACGTCGAAGCCGGTGATCTCCCCGGTGATCGGGTCGCGGAAGCTGAACAGGTTGCTGCCGATGTCCAGCCCGACGAGCAACCGGCCCCGCTGCCGAATACTGGCCACCGCCGCATCGGCTTCGGCTTTGCTGCGGAACGGGCGCAGGCTGGCGGTGGCGTCGCAGTCGGCTGCCGACGATCCGGGCGGCTGCGGCTGTTCCGGTGACAGTTCTTCCATCCCGGCCGGGGTGGGCGGCGCCAGGGTCAGGGTCGCGGTCGGCGTGACGAATTCGGCCTGACCACAGCCGGCCAGCACGATCAGCGCGCCGAGGGCGGTGCTGAGCAGCTTGGGCAGGCGGTGCATCATTTGTACTCGTTCAACCGTGGCCACAGGCCCAGCATGACGGCCAGGGCGGCGCCCACGCTGAGCACGGCACCGCCGACCGGAGCCACCGACAGGACCCGGCGAGCGTTGAGGATGTCAGTACGCAACTGGTTGCGGCTGTGCTGCATGGCCTTGTCCAGGGCGCTGTCCAGCCGGTCGAACGCCGGGGTGGAGTCGTCCTCACCGCCGCCTAGCGCCACCTCGGTCGCGGCATGGTAGTTGCCGACGGCGATGTAGGAGTTGATCCGGTCGTTGGCTTGCCGCCACCGGGCCAGCAGTTGCCCGGCATCGGCCAGGTCGGCTCTATCGACCGCATCGGCGCGGGACAGATATTCGGTGAGCTGCTGCTGCATGGCCTCGATGCGCTGGTAGAACGTCTGTTTGCGGGCCTCCTCGTCACCACGCCGGATCAGCGACAGGGTTTCGTCGGCGCGGGCCTGCTGGGCGGTGATCGCCAGGCTGGTGATGGTCTTCAGCGATTCGGCGGCGGTGTCTTTGGCGGTGCGGCTACCGGTGGTGGAGATGACCAGCACGGTACCCACCCAGACCACCATGACGGCGATCGCCAGCCCGCCGGCGACCAGGCCCGGATTGATCCGCCGTCGGGTGCGCCGGGCCAGCCAGCGGTGGGCGAACGCGCCGAACAGCACGGTGACCGCGACCACCAGGATCACCGGGGCAGGCACCCGGGTCGAGGCGGTGGTTTCGGTGTCCACCCGAGCCGACGTGGCCTCATAGAGCCGCTGGGCATCCGGCAGGATGGTGTGCTGCATCAACGCCGACGCCTCGGACAGGTACGACGACCCGACCGGGTTCCCGGCCCGATTGTTGGTGCGGGCGATCTCGATCAGGCCGCTGTAGGTGGCCAGTTGGGCGTTGATCCGGCCGAGCAGTTGCACTAGCGGTTCGTCGGTCAGCCCACTGGAGGCCCGGGTCACCGCCACCGCGGCGTCGGTGATGGCCTGCTCATAGCGTTGCCGCACCGCCTGCGGCTCGGCCTGGGCGATGAACGCGGTGGCCGCCGCGGCGTCAGCGACCGACAGCGTGGTGTAGAGCCGTCCGGCGGCGTGCGCCAGCGGCTCGGTGTGGTTGAGCACCGTGGTCAAGGTGTGCTGGCGGTGATCGATGGTGTTGGCGGTGGCGAACGCACTGGCCACGCCGAGCGCGGCCAGGATGATGCCGATGGCGAGTATCCGCCCCGGGGTGGTGGTGAAAAACCACCAGCGCGGGTGCGCCGATTCGGTCGGCGACCGCGACCCCAGCGGCTCAGAGGACGGATGCGCCAACTCAACGGTCACGTCTGTTCGGACTCCATCCCTGCTGCGTTCTGCCAAACGGTATAAGCGGATTCTAAGAGCTTGCCCGACGCGATGCGGGCCGTCCGGCGCCCGCGTCGCGCCCTATCCTGAAGCCGTGCGCGGCGACGGTGACGGATGGGCGTTCTCCGACACCGGTGCTCGCTACTGGGGCCGGTACGGCGCGGCCGGCATGCTGGTGCGGGCACCCCGCCCGGATGGCACGCCCGCGGTGTTGCTGCAGCACCGCGCGTGGTGGAGCCATCAGGGCGGCACCTGGGCGTTGCCGGGCGGCGCCCGGGACAGCCACGAGACCGCTGAGCAAGCTGCGGTGCGAGAAGCCCGAGAAGAAGCCGGCCTGCCCGTCGAGCGGATCGCTATCCGGGCCGCGGTGGTCACCGCCACGGCCAGCGGGATCGACTGGACCTACACCACGGTGCTCGCCGACGCCGAAGACTTGCTGCGGGTGGTGCCCAACGGGGAGAGCACCGAGCTGCGCTGGGTTGACGAGGAGGCGGTGGCCGCGCTGCGGTTGCACCCCGGTTTTGCTGCCAGTTGGCAGCGACTGCGCAACATACTCACAGCCGGTTAGTCCACTCGGCCGGCGGCCAGCCTCGAACGCAGCGCAGCGGCCGCGGACCGCGGATCGTCGGCCGCGGTGATCGCCCGCACCACCACCACCCGGTCGGCCCCGGCGGCCAGCACCTCGGGCAACCGCTGCGTGTCGATACCTCCGATGGCAAACCACGGCTTGGCGCCGGCTAGACCGGCCGCGACCCGCAGCAACGCCAAACCGGGCGCCGGCCGGTCGGGTTTGGTCGGAGTGGGCCAACACGGCCCGACGCAGAAATAATCGGCCGGACCGGCAGCCGCAGCGGCCACCTGGTCGCGGTCATGGGTCGAGCAACCGATCAGCGGCCCGGGTCCGATGATGTCTCGAGCCACTGCCAGCGGCAGATCCCGCTGTCCCAGGTGCAGCACGTCGGCACCGGCAGCGCGGGCGATGTCGGCGCGGTCGTTGACCGCCAACAGCGCGCCGTGCCGGCGAGCAGCGTCGGCGAGAATTTCCAGCGCGGCCAGCTCGTCGCGGGCTTCCAGGGCACCGAACCGCCGCTCGCCGGCCGAGTCCTTGTCCCGCAGCTGGATGATGTCCACCCCCCCGGCCAGCGCGGCGTCGGCGAACTCGGCGAGGTCGCCGCGCTCCCGGCGGGCGTCGGTGCACAGATACAACCGGGCCTCGGCGAGCCGGCCCAGCCGGCCCAGCCGGGCGGGGCTGGCTGGACGGGCGGGTTCAGCACCATGCACACCGCGACGGTAACGGCTAGCGTGGATGGTTGACCCGGCAGTCCCGGAGCGCGCGGGACTAAGAGGTCCTACCGGCATCAGCACCTGGTCCCTGCCGTCACACCTGGTCCCGATCATGCCGGTGCCGGCGAAGGGAGCCGAGGATGTCCCAGACACCGATCGGGTCGTTGGCTGTCATCGGCGGCGGGGTGATCGGGTTGTCGGTGGCGCGCCGAGCGATCCAGGCCGGCTGGGCGGTCACCGTGCACCGCACCGGCGAGTACGGCGCATCCTGGGTGGGCGGCGGCATGCTGGCTCCCCACACCGAAGCCTGGCCCGGCGAGGACGACCTGCTGCAGTTGGGCCTGGAGTCGCTGCGGCTGTGGCACGGCTGGTACCTGGACAGGCTGCCGCCGGAAGTGATCACCGCGCACGAGTCGCTGGCGGTGGCCGTGGACCGGGCCGACGTCGCCGATCTGCGCACCGTCGCCAAATGGCTGACCGCCCAAGGCCACCCGGTGACCTGGGAACGGTCGGTACGTGACCTGGAACCGCTGCTGGCCCAAGGGATCCGGTATGGCTTTCGGGCAGCCGACGAACTGGCGGTGGACAATCGCGCGTTGATCCAGGCGCTGACGGCGGCCTGCCTGCAGTTGGGTGCCGACTGGGCCGGGCCGGTCGAGGACCGGGCTGCGATGGCCGACCTGGACGTCGACGCGGTGGTGATCGCCAACGGGATCGACGCCCCGGCGCTGTGGCCCGGCCTGCCGATCCGTCCGGTCAAGGGCGAAGTGTTGCGGCTACGCTGGCGTAAAGGTTGCCTGCCGGTGCCGCAGCGGGTGGTTCGCGCCCGGGTACACGGCAGGCAGGTGTACCTGGTTCCGCGGCCGGACGGAGTGGTGGTGGGCGCCACCCAGTACGAGCACGGCCGCGATACCGCACCGGCGGTCCAGGGCGTGCGGGATCTGCTCGACGACGCCTGCACGGTGATGCCCGGGCTCGGCGAGTACGAACTGGCCGAAACCGCCGCCGGGCTGCGCCCGATGACACCGGACAACCTGCCGCTGGTGCAGCGCCTGGATGAACGCACCCTGGTCGCTGCCGGTCACGGCCGCAACGGTTTCCTGCTGGCGCCGTGGACCGCGGAACGGATTGTGTCCGATCTACTTCCAGTTGGAGTGAGTTGAATGATCATTACCGTCAACGAAAGACAGGTCGAGGTCGCCGAGCCGACCACCATCGCCGACCTGCTGGAATCGCTGGGTTATCCGGACCGCGGCATCGCGGTTGCGATGGACGACGCGGTGCTACCGCGGTCCGGCTGGGCAAAAACACTGTCCGACGGTGCCCGGCTCGAGGTGGTGGCGGCGGTGCAAGGTGGCTGACTACGGTGCAAAACTGACCATCGCCGGACGCAGTTTCGGCTCTCGCCTGATCATGGGCACCGGAGGGGCACACAGCCTGGCGGTGCTGGAAGAAGCGCTGGTGGCGTCCGGCACCGAACTGACCACGGTGGCGATGCGTCGAGTGGACGCCGAAGGTGGCACCGGCCTGCTCGACCTGCTCAGCCGGCTCGGCATCATGCCGCTGCCCAACACCGCGGGCTGCCGCGGCGCCGCCGAGGCGGTACTGACCGCGCAACTGGCTCGCGAGGCTCTGGGCACCGAGTGGGTCAAGCTCGAAGTGATCGCCGACGAACGCACGCTACTGCCGGACGGCACCGAATTGGTGCGCGCCGCAGAGGAGTTGGTGGACGACGACTTCGTCGTACTGCCCTACACCAACGACGATCCGGTGCTGGCCCGCCGGCTGGAGGATGCCGGCTGCGCGGCGGTGATGCCGCTGGGCTCCCCGATCGGCACCGGCCTCGGCGTGCTGGACCCG
>CAZPZQ010000227.1:0-5976 GCA_964590745.1 uncultured Mycobacterium sp.
CCACACCACGATCTCCGGTCCGTCGTGGTCGACGGTCCTCACCGGTGTGTGGGACAACAAGCACGGTGTGATCAATAACCTGTTCACCCCCGAGCCGTACAACGACTGGCCGACGGTGTTCAACTTGATCGAGTACAACAAACCGGAAATCGACACCGCGATCATCGCGGACTGGCAGTACCTCAACGAGTTGGCCGACGCGGGCGGCTACCCGGCCGACCACAACACCTTTTTCCCCATTGAGACCACCTACGCAGAAGCCGACGCGCAGGTCACCGCGGCGACCATCGCCAAGATCCAGCAAACCGCGGAAAACCCGGACGTCTCGAGTTTCCTGTTCTCCTACCAGTCGCAGGTCGACGACGCCGGGCACTCGTTCGGCGGCGGATCGTCCGAATACGCTCAAGCCGTCGAGAACGTCGGAGCCAACATCAAAGAGATCATGGACGCAGTACAACAGGCCGAGGCGCTTACCGGCGACGACTGGACGGTCATCATCACTACCGACCACGGCCACCAGCAGTCGCTGGGCTTCGGCCACGGCTTCCAGTCGCCCAACGAGACGTCGTCGTTCGTCATCTTCGATCAAGCCGGCGATGACGCCAACGCGGGCGCCCAGAATTTGAACTACGCCACCGTCGACATCACGCCGACGATCTTGCAGATCTTCGGGATTCCGATGCGGTCGGACTTCGACGGCGTTCCGATGCAGACCGATCCGACCGTCGTGGACAGCATCGTCCACCCCGTCGATCTCAAACAGGCGCTCAGCGACGCGATCTCGATGTTCGGCTACCCGAATATCGGCAACGACATCACGCTGGGCATCCGCACGGTGTTCACCTCCATCCCCTATTTCATCGACAAATTTGTCACCGAGATCGATAACTACCTGCAGTCGATCGTCGACCAGCACATCTTCCTGGTCAGCGAACTGGCCGAAGCTGCCCAGTGGCTGGTCCAGAACGGCGGCGGCCTGATGGTCAGCGCGACCGAGGCGTTGGGCCAGGCGGTCGCGCACCTGACCGGAGCGGGCGTCATCGCGCCGACCGACCCGCCGCTGACGCCACCTCTGCCGGCGAGCGCCGAAGTGCTGTCGCTGCTCGACGCCGTCGGGTTGGGCGGCAACGGCTTCTACTCACCCGATGAGTTCCTGGGCGGCGCTGAAGTGGCGTCGCTGCTCGATGCCGCGGCGCTCTGACCTGCCGTCAAACTCAATGCTTGATCATGTGCGGTAGCGGTCTAGCCGCATAAGCTCGTCGCGGCCGAGCCAGTTGGGCTCCGGGTAGAGTTGGCAGTACTTGGCGTCGCGCATGAGTTTTTCCACGTTGTTCGGCCCGGTGTCGATCATGTAACCGATGCCGCCCATTACCTGCACCGCGTCGATGGTGGTAGCCATCGCCGCGTCCGAAGCGGCGATCTTGTGCGCGAGAGCCACCCTCGGGTCGTCCAGCGGTGCGCCCAGTTGACTCTCGGTACCGGCGAACATCCGGACGGTCATCTCGGCGAGCATGTCGCTGACCGCGCCGTGCTCCACAATGGGCATCCCACCTTGAATACGGTTGTGCGCGTATGCCAAAGCGATTTCGCGAGCCCGACGGGCAATACCGCGGGCGATCGCAGCCGCTCCGCGCCACACCAGTGCGCGGACCCGAGACTCCAGCGCGACTGTGTGCGGCGCGCGGACGGCCGAAACGTCGTCGAAGATCACGTCGGCCGAGCCGGCGGCGCGCAATCCCAGCTGCGCTGGATCGGGCCGCACGATCAGTCCGACCGTCCCGGTGGCCACCGCGAACAAGGTGGGTTCCGGTGCTCGCACCGCCACCACGACTCCGTCGGCACCAGCTGTGCCCAGCACGGCCGCGAGCCGACCGGTGACACGGAGCAGCCCGCTGTCGCGGGTAAGCTCGACGCGTGCGCCGGCCGGCTCGCCGCCCCCCGGGGCAAACGCGAGAGCCCACCGGGCACCGGCGGGCAAACCCGCCGCCATCTCGGCCGGCAGTGACACGGTCACGGCATTGTTGAGCAGCACGGCGAGCGCGACCCCCGCATCACCGACCGCCACTTCTTCGAGCACGCACAGGAAGTCGTCGATGTCGAGCCCGACGCCACCCAATTCGTCGGCGAGCAGCGCCCGGTCCAGGCCGAGTTCGACCAGCCCGCGCCATACCGCGGCGAACGCGCCACCCGCTGCCGAATCCAATGCCTCGGTCCGAGATAACACCTCACGCGCAGTGAAGTCTCGCACCACCGCGACCAGATCGCCGCGTACCGCGTCAAGCGTCTGGGTCATCGAGATACTCCCGTCTCAGCGGCGGCGGCCGGCAGCGGCAGCGCCTGCAGTGTCTCGCCGCGGCACAGGCCGCGATAGACCTCGAGCCGATTGAGCTGGTTGGTGCCCTCGTAGATTTGGGTGAGCTTGGCGTCGCGCCACAGCTTCTCCAGCTCAGTACGCACCGGCCCGGCCGCCAGGCCAGCAATGTCCAGCGCGGTGCCGGTCACCCACATAGCGACGTCGGCACCGTGAGCTTTGGCCAGCGACGACAGCGCCAGCGACTCGGTGACTTCGCGGTCGGTGGTGGCGTGCCGTAGCACCCGTATGGTCTGCTCGCGTACCCACGGCGCGTTCATCCGGCGTCGCAGCGCGTCGATCCGCCAGACGGCGCGGGGCACCAGGCCCAGGGCTCGGACCAGCGGGTGCGACAGCGGCCGGCCCACCGTCGCATCGAACTGCTGGGCAGCGTTGAGGTAACCGGCGCGGGCGAGCCGGATCTCTTCGACCATCCGCGCCAGGGTGAGCTGCACCTGCTCGCGGCCGAGCAGTCCGCCCGCAGCCGGGTCTGCTTCCAGCCAGGCCAGCAGTCGTTCGTAGGCGCCGCGGGCGATACCGGTCGCGATCGCCCCGACCGGCGCCCGGGAGGCCGCCAAGGTGCCGATCGTTCCCACCAGGCCGTCGCCTTCGCGGCCGATCAGCGCCTCATCACCGACGAAGACGTCGTCGAAGACCAGCTCGGCGGCGGGGCTGGCCCGCTGGCCCATTTTGTGCTCCACCCGGCCCACCGAGAAACCGGCGCTGCGGGTGTCGACCAGAAACGCCGTCCAGGTCTCGGCAGGCCGATGCGGGTCGGTCGGCATGATCACGGTGATCCAGCGGGCCACGTTTCCGTTAGAGATGAACCGCTTGATGCCGTTGAGCCGATAACCGCCGGTCACCCGCCGCGCATGGGTTCCGATCCGGGCGGTGCGCAACAGATCGGGGTCTTCGACGTCGGTGCCGGCGTCTGGCTCGGTGATCGCCAGGCCGAATAGCAGCGGCTCACCGCGCCGCTCCGCCTCGACGACCTCGCGCAGCACCCCCACCCAGTGGCCGGGACCGGTCAATAGCAGCGGCAGGATACCCAGTGCGTGCGCACCGAACAGGTTGGCGACCCCGGGACAGGCCGCGGCCAACTCCTCGAGCATCACCGCTCCATTCAGCGACAAGCCGCCGACGCCGCCGACCTGAGTCGGGATGACCTCGCTGAGCAGCCGGTACGGCAGTCCCTCTTGCACCAGCTTCCAGTCGAAGTAGGTGGGGTCTGCACCGATCCGCCGATCCAGTTCCAGCGCCCGCGGCAAGACGTGCTGCTGTGCGTACGCTCTGGCCCGTGCGCGGGTTTTGACCACGCTGCGGGCACGACGCCGGGTCACCATCCGTCCTCAGCCGGTCTGGATCAGATCCGGGGACGGTGTTGCCGCGAAAGGACTTGCGGCCAGTGCCCGGAACAGCAGCGGCGGGGTGAGGTGCTCAGGACCGTACAGGATCCCCTGGAACCGGGACAGGTAGTGGTAGTACAGCGGCCGGCGCCACAGCAGCATGTCGCTCAGCTCGCGCGCGATCGGGTGTCGGTCCCCCAATATCAGGGTCGCCATCCTGGGCGACAGCTTCTCCCGCATCCCTGCGGCGGAGATCTTGAACTCGGCGGACTGCGGCTGACGGTCCATCCAAAGGTGGCTGAAGAACTGCAGCTTGCCGGGCTGAGGCGTTCCGATGGTGCGACCGGACAAGGTGAGGATGTGGCCCGACTCCGCTGACCCTTCGGCCAGCCGGCAGCTGCGACGGCCGTTTTGCTCCGTGAAGTCGATCGAGGCCAGAAACTTCGGGTAATTGTAGTAGTCGACCCCGGCGGCGCAGGAGATCTCCGTGGTCACCGGCAGGTGATGCACCCAGGCGTCGAATTGGTGCCGGCGCAGCGCCGAGAGCAGCGCCCGGCCCGGGAGGTTGCTGCGGAAGTACGGTTCGCTCAAGATGATCGAAATCGCCAACTCGTTGTAGGGCCCGAGGTCGGTGTCGCGGTACTCGAAGCAGGTGATCCCGACGACGCCGACTCCGGGCGCCAGCCGGGCGGGGACCATTCTCGGGTCGGGCAGCGCGGCGCGCAGGCGGCTCAGCCGGGCCGGGAATATCGCGGTCATCGCGGTGCCGTCGTAGTAGAAGACCGGCACCTTCACCGGCTGGCCAGCCGCGGTCAGGTCGGCCTGCGTGACGCCGTCGAAAAATGGTGAATTACGCATGTCCGGGCCTCCTCGGCCAAGCGATCGTCGACGTTTGTTTAATGCCAGTGTTACGGAGTCGATGGTCTGCCACGAGGGCAGAACGTCCACCGTCCCAGGGTCATTGGTCCTTGTCCGGCATGGCGCGGTGTGCTGCGCCGTCAGCGCAATGCGCGCAGGTCGGCCGGTGAGTTGAGGTTGGCCAGCGGTCGCGGGTCGGACAGCACGATCCGTTGGGTGTCGAGGGTGTCCACCAGTACGCGCATCCGGCGCTCCCCGGTGCTCACCAGCGCGTCGATCCGGTCGGTCAGGCTGGTTCGGTACACGCCGGCCAGGTAGTGATCACGTCCGTCCCACGGCAGCACCGCGTCGACCCCGAGTCGTGCGGCCGGACCAGCTAACGCATCGATCAAATCCGCGGTCAGGAAAGGCATGTCAACCGCGCAAACAAACGCTCGCTGTGCGCCGGCCGCACCGGCGGCGCGCAAGCCACGGCCCGCCGCCGGCAGCGGGCCGAGTCCGGGTACTTCGTCGCGCAGCAGCCGCACCGACAACTCGGGTAACGCCTGCGCCGGCGCGGCCACCACGAAAACCGGATCACACCGCTGCGCCAGTACGTCCGTCAGGTGCTGGACCAATGTTCTGCCGTCGAACCACCCGGGAACCGTCAGCGTCGCCTTGTCTGCGCCCATCCGGCGTGATTCGCCGCCCGCCAGCACGATCCCGGCCAAGCCCGGCCGAACGGACTCGCGTCGCGCTGCGTCAGGCTGCGTCAGGCCACGGTCCAGGTGTCGCGCCCACGCAGCAGCGACTGCAGCGCAGCGGTATCGTACGGCGTTTCCGCGCGGGCCGCGCGGACCTGGGCGTGGGCTTCGTCGTTGTAGACCGGCTTACTGACTTGACGGAAGATGCCCATCGGGAAATGCGCAAGATCCTGGTCCGAGAGCCGCGACAGCGCAAAGGCATACGACGAATCCTCGAGAGTGGCGTCATGCACGACGATCTGATCCGCGGAAACGTTGGCGGTCTTGGCGACTTCAAGCCCGTACCCGGATCTGACCACACAGAGTTCGCCGTTGGTGCCGAACACCACCGGCTCACCTTGGCGAACGTTGATCAGCCTGTTCTCGGCGCCTTCTTTACGCAGCAAGTCAAAGGAGCCGTCGTTGAAGACGGGGCAGTCCTGCAGGATCTCCACCAACGCCGACCCGCGGTGTTGCATCGCCCCGCGCAGCACCTCGGTTAGGCCGCTACGATCGGAGTCCAGCGCCCGCCCGACGAAGGTCGCTTCGGCACCGATCGCCAGCGAGACCGGATTGAACGGGTTGTCCAGCGAGCCGTACGGCGTCGACTTGGTGATCTTCCCGGTTTCCGACGTTGGCGAGTATTGGCCCTTGGTCAGCCCGTAGATCCGGTTGTTGAACAACAGGATGGTGATGTTGA
>CAZPZQ010000228.1:0-5893 GCA_964590745.1 uncultured Mycobacterium sp.
GCGGCCTTCCGCTCCCAAAGCGGATGCGCTACCAAGCTGCGCTACACCCCGCACTTGACCTCGCGATCCTACGGCCCGGTGACACCACCAGGACAATTGCCTCGACAGCAAAGCCTCGTCAACTGGATTTGGGGTCGCCCGCGCCGGTACAGTCTGGCCAGGTATGCGGGCGTAGCTCAATGGTAGAGCCCTAGCCTTCCAAGCTAGTTACGCGGGTTCGATTCCCGTCGCCCGCTCGAAGCGGATTCAGCGGACCGGAGGCCGACAAAGCCGAGCCGCGAGGCTGAGGCGGCCGACCCGAGCACCCGAGGCTGAGGAGGCGACAGATCACACGCAGGGGCGCCATGGCCGACGTCGGCGGCACAGCCGATATTGACATCCGCGGGTGGTGTGCACCGCGGTTCGACCGGGTACGCGATGCGTTCGAGCAGAACTTCGCCCTGCGCAACGAACTCGGCGCCGGTGTCGCGGCATGGGTGGACGGCGAACTCGTCGTCAACCTGTGGGGCGGTTCCACCGACACCTGCGGCACCTGGCCGTGGCGGGAGAACACCTTGGCCAGCGTGTTGTCCGGCACCAAGGGGCTGACCAGCACCTGCCTCCACCAACTCGCCGACCGCGGCCAGATCAACCTGCAGGACCCGGTGGCTCGCTACTGGCCGGAGTTTGCCCACGCCGGCAAATCCGAGATCACCATCGGCATGGTGATGAGCCACCGGTCCGGGGCGATCGGACCGCGCACCCGCATGCCCTGGCAGGACGTCGCCGACTGGGATTTGGTCTGCGAACGCCTGGCCGCCGCCGAGCCGTGGTGGAAACCGGGCACCGCGCAGGGCTACCACATGACCACCTTCGGTTTCATTCTCGGCGAGGTGTTCCGCCGAGTAACGGGTATCACCGTCGGCCAGTACCTGCGCACCGAGATCGCCGAGCCACTCGGGGCGGACGTTTACCTCGGCCTACCCGACAATGAGCGGTACCGCTGCGCCGAGATCGTGGACAAGCCGCACACCCGGGTGATACTGGCCGAGGCGCAAGCTCCGGAATGTCCGGTGACGCTTTCTGAGCATCCGAAGGCCGGTCTGGCCGTGGCAATGGGATTTGCCTCCGACGATGAGTTGGGCTGCGAGAACCGCAAACTGTGGCAACAGCTGGAGTTCCCGGGCACCAATGGGTACGTGTCGGCGTTGGGCTTGGCGACGTTTTACAACGCACTCGCTCAAGAAAAGCTGCTCAGCCGCCGCGAGATGGAGTTGGCCCGGGTGTCGCAGGGTGGTTTCGAGACCGACCTGGTGCTGGGCCCGCGGGTCGCCGACCACGGCTGGGGTTTGGGCTACATGCTCAACCAACGCTGCGTCAACGGACCAAACCCGCAGATCTTCGGCCACGGCGGCATGGGCGGTTCGTTCGCTTTCGTCGACTTGGAGCATCGGATCGGCTACGCCTACGTGATGAATCACTACGACGTCACCAAGGCCAACGCCGACCCGCGCAGTGTGGCGTTGTCCAACGAGATCTACGCGGCGCTCGGAGTTCGGTAACCCGCTCGCGTCACCGCTGACAGCTCGGACACCAGTACAGGTTGCGGCCCTCCAGTTGCGCGGTGCGGATGGGCGTCGCACACACCCGGCACGGATCGCCGGTGCGCCGATAGACGTAGGTGCGCGGCCGGCCCGGTGCGTAGGACG
This sequence comes from uncultured Mycobacterium sp., assembly GCA_964590745.1. Lineage (GTDB taxonomy): Bacteria > Actinomycetota > Actinomycetes > Mycobacteriales > Mycobacteriaceae > Mycobacterium. The sequence continues at coordinate 1,689 of CAZPZQ010000228.1, forward strand.
GGGCACCGTGGTCGTGTTCGGGCCGCACCACGACAATGTTGCCCCGACGCAGCCCGACCTTCATCAGTGCCACCAGATCGGCCCATACCGCATCGAAGACCGCCTGATCGATCTGGACGCCCGGCCGATACGGATCGATCTGGCGCCGAAACAGCACCTCACTGCGGTAGACGTTGCCGACGCCGGCGATCACCGACTGGTCCATGAGTAGAGCGGCGACCGGTCTGCGCGACTTGCTCAACCGTTTCCAACCCAGCGCCGGGTCGGCGTCGCGGCGCAACGGGTCGGGGCCCAGGCGCGCGATCAGGTCGGCCGTCTGACCTTCGTCGAACACCTCGCATGCCGCCGGGCCCCGTAGATCGGTTCCGTATTCGCGGCCGATCATCCGCATCCGCACCTGGCCCGTCGGCTCCGGGGCGGTACCGTCAACCGGCAGGAAGAATTCGGTGAAGTGGCCGTAGATGCCGAGGTGGATGTGCACGATCGGCCCGTCGGCGTAGTGGTGGAACAGATGTTTGCCCCAGGCGCTGGTGCGCTGCAGTATCCGGCTGTCGACGGCGGCGGCACCGGTGGCAAACCGCCCCTGTGGGCTGGATACCGCCACCGGAGCGCCGGAGAACCGACGCTGGTGCAGCCGGGCCAGCCGGTGCAGGATGTGGCCCTCCGGCATGTCAAACCGTGTCAGGACCGCGCGCCGGGCACCGCCGGCGCTTGATGCGTACGTTCGTAGTCGGCCAGGAGGTCGATGCGTCGTTGGTGGCGTTGGGCTTTCGACCACGGTGTACTCAGAAATGCGTCGACGATTTTCAGCACTTCGGCGGTGCTGTGCATGCGCGCGCCGATACCGATCAGTTGCGCGTTATTGTGCTGACGGGCCAGGGCAGCCGTCTCAGTGCTCCACGCCAGCGCGCACCGGACACCCGGCACCTTGTTGGCCGCGATCTGTTCACCGTTGCCGGAGCCGCCGATCACGATCCCGAGACTGCCCGGATCGGCGACGGTGCGGGCAGCGGCCGCGATACAGAACGGCGGGTAGTCGTCGTCGGCGTCATAGTGATACGCCCCGCAGTCAGTCGGCTGGTGCCCGGTCTTGGTCAGGTGCTCGATGACCTGCTGTTTGAGCTCATAGCCGGCGTGGTCCGAACCCAAGTAGACGCGCATGGTGGTGATCCTTCCTCGTCGAGGCCGAACTTAAGCGACGCACCGCCGCCGTGTGTCGGCGCCGGTTCGGTACGCGTTGGTCAGTCGAATTCGGGCGCCTCGGTGCGGGTGCGCTTGAGCTCCCAAAAGTGCGGGTAGGCCGCGAACGTCACCGACGCATCCCACAGTTTGGCCGCCTGTTCACCGCGGGGAATGCGAGAGAGCACCGGCCCGAAGAACGCCACCCCATCGACGTGGATGGTCGGCGTGCCGACGTCCTTGCCGACCGGGTCCATACCGACGTGGTGGCTTTTGCGCAGCGCCTCGTCGTAGGCGTCGGTGTCGGCGGCGTCGGCCAATTCGGCGGGCAGGTTCACCTCGGCCAGCGAGCCCTTGATGACATCGGCAAAGTCTTTGTTGTTCTCGTTGTGAATCCGGCTGCCCATCGCCGTGTACAGCGGGCGCAGCACCTCGTTGCCGTGGGCCTGCTCGGCGGCAATCGCCACTCGCACCGGTCCCAGCGCCTTCTTCAACCCGTCCCGGTAGTCGTCCGAGACATCGCGGCCCTCGTTGAGGATCGACAGACTCATCACATGGAAGCTCACGTCGATGTCGCGGACCTTCTCCACTTCCAGGACCCAGCGCGACGTGATCCAGCACCACGGGCAGATCGGGTCGAACCAGAAACCGGCTTTTGATTTACCTGCTGGCATGGGATGGCCCTCTCGATCAGTGGTCGAACTCCGTCGAGCACAACCATCTCCGCCCGGCCGGTGTTCCCGCCGGTCGGGAACGACGCTTAACCGTCGAACTTGAGCTTCGATGTGGCCAGGTGGCCGTACTCAGCCGCTCCGCCGGCCGGAAACCGGACATCGGCGTCAGGGCTACTGCTCGCCGCCCTCTCCAGCCAACTTTTCCAGCAGGTCATTGAGCACGTAACAGGCCCGGTCGAATCGCCTATGCCCAACGATTCCCCCAGTGATCTTCGATTTCGGCGACCCGAATCGCTGCGTCGGATAGGGCTTTTTGGCCACGATCGGTCGGGACGATGAGCTTCGCGCGACCATCATGCGGATCGGGGATGCGCCGGAGATAGCCAAAGCCCTCCAGTTCGTTGACCAACTCCGACGTAGCGGACAGACTCAACTCGGCCCGAGCCGCTAGCTCGGTTAGCCGCCTGCCCTTACCGGCCAGGTTCCCCCAGACCTGCAGGTGCGGCCTGCGAATGTCGCCGTAGCCCCGTTCGGCCATCGGCTCGCTGAGTTCGCGGCGGAATTCACTCAACAGCCGCACCAGCAGTCGACCGATCGCCAGCCGGTCGCCCGGCAGCCCTCTTGACACAGCCACGAGGGTCGCCTGTGCCCTGCTGGGCAGGGCTTTCATCCGGTCGCGGCCTGATGACGCTGCCGGGTGGTGAAGTCCTTCCGCGACGCTCCGCGAGCGGGCATGCTCCGGGCGATGAGGTCGGTGATGCTGAACCGTCGCGATTTGGGCCCGCTGCTGCCACGGATCACGACGCCGACGCTGATGATTGTCCCGAGCCCGGACCCGATGCTTCTAGCCGGACAAATCCACACCGCGACAACCCAGATGTCGTGCCGGTCGGCGGTCGAGGTAGAGAGCGAGGGGCATGTGGCGCCGATCATCGCACAGGCCGAGGAATTGGCCGACATCATCGTATCGCTCTGGCGCGATCCAGCCGCGTTGTGTGATGAATCGCCATGCGGACATCGGCCATGACCATCGCCTCGCGGCGCAAGCGACATTCAGCCGACACGATTCATCGCATTGTCAACCCGATTGCGGGACGTCGGCCGCTGGCAGCTGCTGTTGGAGACGACGGGTCGGATAACCGGTGCGCCGCGGCGCACACCCATCGGCGGTTACCTCGGCGGGGACGCCTTCTGGTTCGTGTCGATGCACGGCGAATCATCGAACTACGTTCGTAACATCAAGGCGAACAATATCGTCCGCATCCGGATTCACGAACGCTGGCGCACCGGGCGAGCAGAACTGGTTCCCGACGACGACGCGCACGCCCATAGTGTGCACCTGTCACGGATGAACCGCACCGCCAACCGCGCTCTTGGTACGGATCTGCTCACGATGCGCATCGACCTCGACGAGTAGCGCCGCCAGAAATCCGCCCTCTAGTGTGGACGAACGTGGCTCTTCCTAATCTGACTCGCGACCAGGCCGCTGAACGCGCCACCCGGGTCACTGTCGACAATTACCGGATCGCCCTCGACCTCACCGACGGCGACGGCAAACCGGGCGAGCACACGTTCCGCTCCATCACGACAGTCACCTTCAACGCACTATCCGGTGCCGACACGGTCATCGACATCGCCGCCGACACCGTGCGCAGCGCCACCCTGAACGGCCGGGCAATCGACGTCTCGAGCTACGACGAATCGACCGGCATCCAGCTGACCGATCTGGCCGAACGCAACGTTGTCGAAGTGGACGCGGACTGCCGCTATTCGAACACCGGCGAGGGCTTGCACCGTTTCATCGACCCAGTCGATGACGAAGTCTATCTGTACTCGCAGTTCGAAACCGCCGACGCCAAGCGGATGTTCGCCTGCTTCGATCAGCCCGACCTCAAGGCGACTTTCAACATCACTGTCGTCGCCCCGGCACACTGGCAGGTGGTCTCCAACGGCGCCACCATCAGCTTCGAAGACGGCGTGCACAAGTTCGCGACCACGCCGCGAATGAGTACCTATCTGGTGGCGCTGATCGCCGGGCCGTACGTACGTTGGGATGACACCTACCGCGACGAACATGGCGAGATCCCGCTGGGCTTGTTCTGCCGGGCGTCGCTGGCGCAGTTCATGGATGCCGAGCGGTTGTTCACCGAGACCAAGCAGGGATTCGGGTTCTACCACAAGCACTTCGGCATACCGTATGCGTTCGGCAAATATGACCAGTTGTTCGTGCCGGAATTCAACGCCGGCGCAATGGAAAATGCCGGCGCGGTGACTTTCCGGGAAGACTATGTCTTCCGCAGCAAAGTCACCCGGGCCGCATACGAGCGGCGCGCCGAAACGCTGCTGCACGAG
>CAZPZQ010000229.1:0-5853 GCA_964590745.1 uncultured Mycobacterium sp.
TCTCCACCGACACGACGGCAGCGCAGCGCGCGCTGGAGATCGGTGCTCAGGTGGTTCTGATGGCCAAGGCGGTGGATGGGGTATTCGCCGACGATCCGCGGGTCAATCCGGACGCGGAACTGCTCACCACGATCACGCACCGCGAAGTCATCGACCGCGGCCTGCGGGTGGCGGACGCAACCGCTTTCAGCCTGTGCATGGACAATGGCATGCCGATCCTGGTGTTCAACCTGCTCACCGACGGAAATATCGCTCGAGCGGTCGCAGGTGAGAAGATCGGAACACTGGTTACCACCTGACCGGAGGTCCACCCTGGTGGCCAGCGACGATGCAGAGCGGAGCGATGAGGAGGAGCAGCGCACATGATTCGCGCTGGCGACGATGCAGAGCGGAGCGATGAGGAGGAGCAGCGCACATGATTCGCGCTGGCGACGATGCAGAGCGGAGCGATGAGGAGGAGCAGCGCACGTGATTGACGAGGCTCTCTTCGACGCCGAAGAGAAGATGGAAAAAGCGGTGGGGGTGGCCCGCGACGACTTGGCGACGATCCGCACCGGCCGCGCCAGCCCCGGGATGTTTTCTCGAATCGTCATCGACTACTACGGCGCAAGCACTCCGATCACCCAGTTGTGCAGCATCAACGTGCCGGAAGCGCGGCTGGTGGTGATCAAGCCGTATGAGGCTGCCCAACTTCATGCGATCGAGACGGCGATCCGTAATTCGGATCTGGGCCTCAACCCCACCAACGACGGCACCTTGATCCGGGTGGCGGTCCCGCAACTGACCGAGGAGCGGCGCCGCGAGTTAGTCAAGCAGGCCAAGGCCAAGGGCGAGGAAGCCAAAGTATCGGTGCGGAACGTCCGGCGTAAGGCGATGGAGGAGTTGCACCGGATCCGCCGGGACGGCGAGGCCGGCGAAGACGACGTGGGCCGCGCTGAGAAGGACCTCGACAAGACCACCCATCAATACATCAGCCAGATCGACGAACTGGTGAAAAACAAAGAAGGCGAGCTGCTGGAGGTCTAGGGACAGCCCACTGACCGTTCAGCAACCAATTCCTGTGGCAGACAGCGACATCGGTGTGGGAGCCCCGGCTTCGGAGTCGAAGGCGGATCAGCTTCGGGACCGCCGGAAGCGGCGGCGGGCGGGCCGCAATCTGCCCGCCGCTATCGTGGTCGGGGCGCTACTCGGTGGCATGCTCATCGCGACGCTGCTGTTCGCACCCCGTTTGTGGGTGCTGATCCTCGCCGTGGCCACCCCGATCGCCACCCATGAGGTGACTCGTCGGCTGCGTGAAGCGGGATATGGTGTGCCGTTCGCGCCGCTGTTGGTGGGCGGGCAGGCGATGATCTGGCTCTCCTGGCCATTCGGCGCCGCCGGCGTACTGGGCGCGTTCGGGGGCACGGTCGTGGTCTGCATGATTTGGCGTCTGGTCGACCAAGGCCTGGGCCACGCGCCGGACAACTATCTACGCGACATGTCTGCGATCATGCTGATCGTCATCTGGGTGCCGTTGTTCATGGCGTTCGGTGCGCTGCTGATTTATCCCGCCGACGGTGCCGGCCGGGTGTTCTGCCTGTTGTTGACCGTGGTGTTCTCCGACATCGGTGGCTACACCGTGGGTGTGTTGTTCGGCAAACATCCGATGGTGCCGGCGATCAGCCCGAAGAAGTCCTGGGAAGGCTTCGCCGGTTCGGTCCTTTTCGGGCTCACCGCCTCGGTCCTCGCGGTGACATTCCTGCTGCCCGGGAAAGAGTGGTGGGTGGGCTTGCCGCTGGGACTGCTGCTGGTGTGCACCGGCACGCTGGGCGACCTGGTCGAATCGCAGGTCAAACGCGATCTGGGCATCAAAGACATGGGCCGACTACTACCTGGGCACGGCGGACTGATGGACCGGCTGGACGGGCTGCTGCCGTCGGCGGTGATGACCTGGATCGTTTTGACGCTGCTGCCCTGAGCCGACGGGATCCGCCCCATACTGGGATAGATCATGAGAAGACAACTGGTGTTCGAGGCGCCGCGCCGGGCGTTGCCGCCGCGGCATCTGGCCGATCTGGATGCAGCCGGCCGAGTGGCAGCCGTCGCGGAGCTAGGCTTGCCGGCGTTCCGTGCCAACCAGTTGAGCCACCAGTACTACGGTCGGCTGCTTGCCGACCCGCAGCAGATGACCGACCTGCCGGCGACGGTTCGGGCGGCGGTTGCCGAAGCGCTGTTTCCGGCGCTGTTGACGGTGTACCGGAAGGTCGAATGCGATGCAGGCGCGACGCGGAAGATACTGTGGCACGCGGTCGACGGCACTGCGTTCGAGTCGGTGCTGATGCGCTATCCGCGGCGCAACACCGTGTGCATCTCGTCGCAAGCGGGCTGCGGGATGGCCTGACCGTTCTGCGCCACCGGGCAGGCCGGGCTAACTCGCAACCTGTCGACGGCCGAGATTCTCGAACAGGTGCGAACGGCGGCGGTGGACGTGCGGGAGCGCGAGTTGTCGGGTCGGCTCTCCAACGTGGTGTTCATGGGCATGGGGGAGCCGTTGGCTAACTATGCCCGAGTGGTCGCGGCGGTGCGGGGTATCGTCGATCCGCCACCGCACGGCTTCGGTATCTCGGCACGTTCCGTGACGGTGTCAACCGTCGGCCTGGCACCGGCGATCCGCAAACTGGCCGATGAACGCCTTGGCGTGACGTTGGCGCTATCGCTGCATGCTCCCGACGATGAGCTGCGGGACACCCTCGTCCCGGTCAACAACCGCTGGAAGGTGGGCGAAGTGTTGGACGCGGCACGCTATTACGCCGATACCACCGGACGGCGGGTGTCGATCGAGTATGCGTTGATCCGCGATGTCAACGACCAGCCCTGGCGCGCCGATCTGCTGGGCGAGCGGTTGCATGGCGTGCTGGGCCCGCTGGTGCACGTCAACGTGATACCGCTCAACCCGACTCCGGGCAGCGACTGGGACGCCAGCCCTCAGCCGGTGGAACGGGAGTTCGTCCGGCGAGTCCGGGCGCACCGGGTGTCGTGCACGGTGCGGGACACCCGCGGCCGGGAGATTTCCGCCGCGTGTGGCCAGTTGGCGGCCGAGCAAGAGGCGCGAGACTGAACCCAGGGCGTGATTTCGCCCGTGCCAAGGCAGCCGTCGCCGCAGGCTCGGCGTCGGCTACCTGAGCCAGCCGCGGTAACGGCCCCAGATATCGCGCACCACGGCGAACAGCACCAGCGCGGCGAATGCGAGCAGGAACCAGTCCTCGACGTGGCCGACATGGTTGCCATGCAGCATGAGCAGTAGGAAGCCGAAAATGCACAGGCCGACAATGTGCCAGGTGCGGTGGTTGATCCGGCTCCAGCCCCATTCCGCGGACGGTACTTCGGCGGTGTCAACTCCGGTGTGGCGCTCCACCTCGGTACTGACCACTTCGACTCCTCGTGCTCACCGGCAACTCGGAAACATTCTGGCATACGGATAACTGGCCGCTGTGAAACCTCCGGATCGACGGCGCAGCCGACCATTTCAGGAAGGTTTGCCCGGAACAGCTCGGTGAGCGCGGGCAGCCGTCCGCGAGACGGAAGAGTCTCCCAGCATCAGCCTGGCGATTACCGTGTGTGCTATGGCCGACGAGCCGCGGATCTGGGACTTCGCCGTCGCGCCAACGCGCAGTGCGCCGGGCGTGACGTCGATGGTGGGATACCGCGCCCTTGCAGCGCCGCGGACCTTCCATCGGGGCATGCCATCCTCGACGCTGACCTTCATCGTCACCCTCGATGACGGCCTGCAGGCCGCCGACAGCGCCGCTACGCTGCCGACCGCCCGGCCGACGCAGGTGATCCTCGGCGGGCTGCACCTGCGGGCCAGCCATGTGCGACAGCGTCGCGATCAAGCCGGAATCCAGTTAGCCGTGCATCCGCTGGCGTCGCGTGCCCTGTTCGGCGTGCCGGCGGCCGAACTGAGTGTGACTGACTTCGATGCCGTGCCGGTGCTGGGCCGAGGTGTCATGCAACTGCACGAGCGGGCAACCGAGGCGCGCCGATGGCCGGAGGCCTTCGCGGTGGTTGCCCGGTATCTGATCCACGCCCACCGCGGACGCGACGACGTGTCAGTGCGGCCCGAGCTAGCGCACGCCTGGCACCTATTGGAACGCCGCCGCGGTCGGGTGCCGGTGGCCGTGCTCGCCGATCGGGTGGGTCTGAGCGTGCGACATCTCACCACGCTGTTCCGCCGCGAAGTCGGGCGAACCCCGAAGACCATCGCGATGCTGATGCGGTTCGAGCACGCGACCGCCCGGATTGCGGACGCCGCACATGCCGGTGATCGCCGCAGCCGGGTGGATCTGGCCGCCATCGCGGCCGACACCGGCTACTGCGACCAGGCGCACCTGACCCGCGAATTCGTACGTTTTGCCGGTGTTCCGCCGCGAGCCTGGCTGGTCGAAGAATTCCGAAACATCCAAGACGGCGGGTATCTCCGTGGCCCAAAGTGGAGCCATGACGAATTCGAATCCGACCGTTTGGTTGACTCTGCAGGCGCATAACGCGCCCAAGCTCATCGACTACTACGTGGACACGTTCGGCTTCGTGCTGACAGCTCGCTACGGAGACGGGGACACCGTTGACCATGCCCAGCTCAACTGGCCTGAGGGCAGTGGCGGCGTCATGCTCGGCAGCTACCAACCGGACGCGGCCTGGTGCCGTGAACCGGGCACCGCCGGCGGCTACGTCGTCACCAGCGACCCGGATGGCCTCTATCAGCGGGTACTGGACCGCAAAGCCGACATTGTGCGACCCCTGGCCGATACCGACTACGGCGCCCGCGAGTTCGCCGTCCGTGACCCCGAGGGCAATCTGTGGTCGTTCGGTGATTACCCGGGGGCTAGCTGACCGCGGAGCTTTACCGAGCGGGCGGCATCAGCGCGACGTCGATCATGTACACCTGGGCGTTAGCGGTGGTGACCCCCCGCACGTGACACCGGCGTTGTTGACGTGCAGGTCGTCAGCGGTGCCGGTCACGGTCACCGTGTTGTTAGCGTCCAGCGTTTGATGTATGCCGTCGACCTGCGCAGGGCTCAACTGCCCGATCACCAGGTGATAGGTCAGGACGCCGTTGAGGAACGCCGCGTCGGTCTTGAGTTTGTTCATGCTGGCGGTGTCGAGTTTGGCGAACGCAGCGTCAGTCGGAGCGAACATGGTGTACTCGCCCTTGTTGCGGGTGTCGACGAGGTTCACCCCCGGGTTGAGCTTTCCGGACACGGCGTGTTCAGTTGGGTCAACTGTGGGTTGTTCGCGGTTGCGACAGCGACCGGATCCTGCGTCATACCGGCGATCGCCCCGGGCCCCGTCGGCACTTGTTGTTCGTAAGCCGCACAGCCGGGACCGACCGGGTTGCCCGCGGGGGTTGGGACCGCCGTCGCTGTCGCCGGCGTTTCTGACGTGATGAGCACGGATGTCGTGACGGTTGCCGGCGTCGTCTCATCGCCGGAATCGAGCGGTTTGACTTCGGCTTTGCGGGCCGACAACCGCGCGGCAGCTATCGCGGCGATACTGGCCGCAGTGAGCGCTCGGCACAACACGGCGGTGGCGGCCGACCGCACCCACGTGCTCATCCTGGGGGAGCACCGGAAGTCGGATCCGGCTGGAGGCGACCGCCACCATCGCCGATGTACTGCACGGCGCCGACCGGTGGACCGCAAAACCCGCTACCGTAGACGAGGTACTCGACGCACAGCGTTGGGCTGGTGAGCGCGCCGAACGCACGTCGAGGCGGAAGGTGCGAGGAAGGTCGTAGGAAGCCGATGATGTTCGTGGTCGGTATCGCGCTGTTCGCGCTGGCCATCCTGGTCTCGGTGGCACTGCACGAGTGCGGCC
>CAZPZQ010000230.1:0-5809 GCA_964590745.1 uncultured Mycobacterium sp.
GATCTTGTCCTCGAGTGGCTTGATGTTCACGCTCGCCACGATTGGAGCCCTCCACTTATCTGGGTGCGGCCCGGGGCCGTTCCCCGAGCCATCGGATTACCAGGTGTTCGGCATTCGGCCACGCCCTCACGTCGTCGTCGCGGGTGTCGAGCAAGGGTTTGTCCGACTGCCACCTAGCACTCTATACATGCGAGTGCTAGCACTCAAGGCTGGCCCGTTGCGAATCAGAACTTCCTGCCGCGAGCGCGCGCGTTGGTCCGTCGCCGTCCGGGTTTCCGCGTACGGACGTGCATGTTCGCGCCAGGTGAGAAAAGGGGTGGGTCAGCGCAACTGGCTTTGCACCACCGGCAGACCCGGGTCGGTGGCCACGTCCAGCGGTGACGACGGCGCGCCCGCGGCGATCAGGTGTGCGGCCAGCGAGGCGATCATCGCGCCGTTGTCGGTGCAAAGCCGCGGCGCCGGGATCCGCAACTCCAGTCCGCGGGCGGCGCAGCGCTGTTCGGCAAGTTCGCGCAGCCGGGAATTGGCCGCCACCCCGCCGGCGATCAACAGCGTCGACACCCCCGCCTTGATCGCAGCCCGCACCGCCTTGGCGGTCAGCACGTCGGCGACCGCCTCCTGAAAGCCGGCCGCGACATCCGCCGCGTTGAAGCCCGGATGACGGTCCAGGTAGCGCACCACCGCGGTCTTGAGCCCGGAGAAGCTGAACGCATGCGGGTCGTCGCGCGGGCCGGTCATCCCGCGTGGGAACAGCACCGCATCGCGGTCACCGGTGGCGGCCAGTTCGTCGAGCACCTTGCCGCCCGGATAGCCCAGGCCGAGCAGCCGGGCCACCTTGTCGTAGGCCTCGCCGGCGGCGTCGTCGACGGTGCTGCCCAGCTCGACGATCGGCTCGCCCAGCGAGCGCACCTGCAACAGATGGGTGTGCCCACCGGAGACCAGCAGCGCCACACATTCCGGCAGCGGACCGTGTTGGTAGACGTCGGCGGCCAGATGACCGATCAGGTGATTCACCGCGTAGAACGGCACTCCCCACGCCGCCGCATATGCCTTTGCCGCGGCGCTGCCGACCAGCAGCGCGCCGGCCAGCCCCGGCCCGATGGTGGCGGCCACGACATCGGGTCGATCGATGCCGGCCGCTGACAGCGCCCGGCGCATGGTCGGGCCCAGCGCCTCCAAGTGTGCCCGCGACGCGATTTCGGGAACCACCCCGCCGTAGCGGGCGTGCTGGTCGACGCTGGACGCCACCTCGTCGGCCAGCAGGACCACCGTGCCGTCGGGGTCCAGCCGGGCGATGCCGACACCGGTTTCGTCGCAAGAGGTTTCGATCGCCAGAATGATCATCTGGTTGCCGGCCGCCGCATCAGATAGGCGTCCGCGCCGCTGACCCGGTAGTAGCGCTTGCGCACACCGACCTCGACGAACCCGGCGTCGCGGTACAGCGCGAGCGCAACCGGGTTGTCGGTGCGGACCTCCAGGTGCACCACGCCGCCGTCGGCGAACTCCAGCAGCGCGTTGAGCAGTCGGCGGCCGATTCCGCGGCCCTGGTAGGCGGGGTCCACTCCGATGGTGTGTACCTCGTACTCGAAGGGCCGGGTGCGGCCCAACCGTGCGATGCCCGCATAGCCGACGAGTTTGTCGCCCACCCGGGCGCCGACGTAATGGTGATGTCCGGCACGAAGTGCGCGATGAAACGCCGCGGCCGGCCACGGGTCGTCGGTGTCGAACAACTGCGCTTCCAGTTCAGCGCACCGCTCGGCGTCGGCGTCGGTCAGCACGCCCAGCGTCACCGGGGCCACCCCGGCGGACGGCGTCGCATCTGGCCGACGCAGATACAGCGGCACCAGCGGCGACGGGTCGGCGCTCCAATCGTCCACGGCGGCAACTAGCCCGGCGGGCGTCGGGTGGGAAATGTCGAGCACCGGCAGATCAAACAGCGCCGCATGCTCCGGCGACCCGGCCACCACCGCTGCAGCCCCAGCATCGACCTGGGCCGGCGCACCAACCGCCGGGCCGGCGACCCGCACACCGTCGCGGTAGCGCGCCCAGTACACCTCCCGCCGGCGGGCGTCGGTGACCACCAATACCTCCCCGTGGCTCGCCGTGGCTGCCATTATGCCGATGGCGTCCAGACTGCACACCCCGTACACCGGGATGGCCAGCGCATGCCCGTAGGCGGCGGCGGTTGCCATCCCGACCCGCAGGCCGGTAAACGGTCCCGGGCCGCAGCCCACCACCACGGCGCCGAGGTCGGCCATCACCAGGCCGGCGTCGTCCAGGGCGGCCAGCACGTTCGGGGTGATCCGTTCGGCGTGCGCTTTGGCGTCGACGGTCACCCGCTCGGCCAGCACAGCGGCCGGCCGGCCGGCAGCCATGCGCACGACGCCCGCCGTCACCGCGGGGGTGGCGGTGTCCACCGCCAGAACGTGCCGGCCCATCCGGCTCACCCCCGACTCCACCGCCAGGTCGCGGTCCGCACCTCGGAGCCGGCCTCGGGTTCCAGCCGAATGTCCAGGTGACGTTCGGAGAGCCGTTCGGCCAGACCGTCGCCCCACTCCACCACCACGACGGCGTCGTCGAGTTCGGTGTCCAGATCCAGCGAGTCCAACTCCGCCGCCAAGTCGGTGCCGGCGTGGTCCAGCAGCCGATACATGTCGACGTGGATCATCGCCGGCGCGTTCGGTGCGCGCGGCCGATGTACCCGGGCCAGCACGAACGTCGGCGAGGTAACCGGTCCTTGCACCTTCATCGCCTCGGCAATGCCTTTGGCCAGCACTGTTTTTCCGGCACCAATCGGGCCGGAAAGCACCACAACGTCGCCGGCTCGGAGTTGCCGGCCTAGCCGCGCACCCAACGCCACGGTGTCCGCGGCAGTAGCCAGTGTCACCGTACCGGCGTGCGGCGCAACGGATTCAGCCACATCGGTGCCGCGACTCGACTCAGCCACTTCGCCTCTTGAGGCCAGCCCGTCGACGCAGCCGCCGGCCCACCGCGGCCAACCGGCGCGAAGTGGCCCGTTCCACCAACCGGATCAGCGCATCGTCGATCACGTCGGGTTCCTCTAACTGCACCAGGTGCCCGGCGCCGGGAACGATGACCAATTCGACGTCCCACAGCGCAGCCGCCATCGCCCGCGAATAGCCGTCCGGAGTGAGCAGATCGTGGTCTCCGCAGGCGACCAGGGTGGGAATCTGGTTCAGCGTCTGCAGCGCGGCGGTTTCGTCGTGGACCTCCAGCGCGTGCAGGAAGCCCACCATGGTGGCGATCGGGGTGTCGTGCATCATCGCCTCGGAGAACGTCACCACACTCTTGCTGATCTCCTCGTTTCCGTACGAGGCCGCCCGGATGATCGGCCCGATCGCTGATCGGGCCACTCCCCGGCTGCGGTGCAACAAGCCCGGCAGGTAGCGGGCGCTGAACCGGACGGCCTCCAACGCCGGGTTGCGCAGAATTTCACCCAGCGGCGACCGGGCCACCCCTTTGCTGGCCGAGGAGATCAGCGCCGCACCGACGATCCGACGGCCGTAGCGCCGCGGGAACTGACGGGCATGCGATAGCACGGCCATCCCGCCCATGGAATGGCCCACCAGCACGATCGGGCCCTGCGGCGCGGTCGCTCGCAGCACCGCCTCCAGGTCTTGGCCGAGTCGGGGCACGGTGTAGGTATCGGGCGACGCGACGTCGGACCGGCCGTGGCCGCGCTGGTCGTAGAACACCATCCGCACCTGCGGTCCCCACTCCTCGGTGAGCCGCGCGCGCTGAAAGTGGAAGGAGCCCATCCGCAGGCAAAACCCGTGGGCGAACACCACCGTCAACTTGGCGTCCGGCGGCCCGACATCGCGTACCGCCAACCGCACTCCGTCGTCGGTAGTCACCGTGGAACTGCGGTCACTGTCCAGGATCCCGAAATCTTCATCGGCGTAAGGGTCTTCAGCGCTGGTGCGCCGAGTCATCGAGTGCGCGATGGTGTGCCCGGCGATGCTGCCCACGGCGCCCAGGCCGGCCGCGCCGGCGAGCCAACGGCGGGCCCACCGCCCGACCCGGAGCCGACGATCATCGGCCACCACTATCAACCTCACGGTAAGTTCGGGTGACCCGCCCGCGCGGCCTGCTGACAATTTCGTAGTGGACGGTGCCCAGCACGTCGGCCCAGTCCTGGGCGGTGGGCTCGCCGCGGTGGCCCGGCCCGAACCAGATAGCCTCGTCGCCTTCCCGGACGTCGGCCGGTCCGGGTCCTAGGTCGACGACGAACTGGTCCATGCACACCCGTCCGACGCTGCGCCGGCGCCGCCCGTTGATCAGTACGTCGAAGCGTCCGCTCAGCGGCCGGAACACCCCGTCGGCGTAACCGATCGGCAGCAGCGCCACGGTGGTGTCGCGGTCGGCGATCCACGTGTGCCCGTACGAGACACCCTCACCGGCGCGGACTGCCCGGGTCAGCACCACCACGGTTTTCAGCGTCATGGCTGGAATCAAACCCATGTCGCCGCGATCCGGGATCGGGCTCAGGCCGTAGGTGGCGATGCCCGGCCGGACCATGTCGTAGGCCAGGTCGGGACGGGTCAGCACGGCGGCTGAGTTCGACAGGTGGGCCACTTCGAACCGCAAACCGTGTTGTCGGGCCAGCGCCAGCAGATCGGCGAATCGTTGCGCTTGGAGGTTATTGGCCGGATGCTCGGGCTGGTCGGCACAGGCCAGATGCGACATCAGCCCGCGCAACCGGATCGCGCCCTCGGCGACCGCGGGTTTCAGCGCGGTCAGCAGCGCCGGGTAGTCGGCCATACCGACTCCGTTGCGGTGCATCCCGGTGTCGACTTTGACGGTGACCGTCGCGGTGCGTCCGGTGCGGTGCACCGCGGCCAGCAGTTCGGCCAACTGGTGCACCGACGAGATCGCGAGCTGTACCTCGGCGGTCACGGCGGCCGCGAAGTCGGTGCCGGGTCGGTGCAGCCAGGCCAGCACCGGCGCGGTGATCCCGCCACCGCGCAGCCTCAGCGCCTCGTCGACGGTGGCCACCCCCAGCTCGGCCGCCCCGGCGGCCACCGCCGCCCGAGCCACCTGCACGGCGCCGTGGCCGTATCCGTCCGCCTTGACCACCGTCATCACCGCCGCCGAGCCGGCGTGTTCGGCCAGCACCCGCACGTTGCGGGCAATCGCGTCCAGATCGACCGCGGCCTCGGCGAGCAGGCCCTGGGTCTGCGCCTCGGGCGACGGGGTCAACGTGTGCATCCGGTCAATTGTCCCAGAACCGCCGGCCGCCCCCTTCGCCGAGCGTGCATTCAGATCGAAAAATCGCGCCAAATCTCGCGCTGATTACACGTTCGGCGAAACCTGGGCCGGCTCAACGGCCTCTCAGTGGGCAAAGTGCTGCTGGGTGTAGTGGCCGCCCGGTTTGAGCTTGTCCAGACTGGTCACCGCCTTGATGATGTCGTCGTAGAGCGCCCGGGCCAGGTCGGCGGAGAGCCCTTCGCGGACCACCACCCGCAGCACCGCGATGTCGGTGGCATTCTCCGGCATGGTGTAGGCGGGCACCTGCCAGCCGAAGGTGCGCAGCTCATGGGAGACGTCGAACTCGGTGTAGCCGCGGTCGCCGACCAGCCGGAAGCTGACCACCGGGATGGCCGACCCGTCGGTGACCAGCTGAAAATGCTTACTGGCGGCCAGCTGGCGGCCCAGCCACTGCGCGGTGTCCGACAGGGTGCGCATCACTTCGGTGTAGCCGGCGCGGCCCATCCGCAAGAAGTTGTAGTACTGGCCGACGACCTGGTTACCCGGCCGGGAGAAGTTGAGGGTGAAGGTCGGCATGTCA
>CAZPZQ010000231.1:0-4301 GCA_964590745.1 uncultured Mycobacterium sp.
AGAACCACCGGGTGAACCAGCCCTTCAGCCCAGTACCGGTGAAGTACTCCGCCTTCGCCAGGAAGGTGATCCGGCGCCGAACCACCAGCGGCAGAAAGAAGCTGTCCGCGACGGCCAAGTGGTTACTGGCCAAGATTGCCGGGCCGGCGTCCGGAACATTTTCCAGCCCTTCGACTTTCGGTCGGCCAAGCATGGCGAGCAGCGGGCCCATGAAGACGTACTTGAACAACCAGTACCACATCGGCCCTCCTGCTCGCCCTCGTACCGGGCAGTGCTTTGCGGCCAACTTTACCGACCTGGTGTGGTTGCGGCCACACGAGGATTTGGTGATTTACCGTCTGCCGGCTACGTCATTCTTCGATGGTCACCGGGATGTGTTGGTAGCGGCTCGTTGCCGCGGCGCCGTTCGCCTCATCGACTCCGCCGCCGGGCGGTCCGGGCGACGGCGGGGTCGGTGGGGTTCCGCCCGGTTCGTTCACGGCAGCCCGGATCACCGTGAGCAGCGCAACGCTGTGCTCGGCGACGACGGTAAGCAGCGGATGTTCCTCACCGGTCACCAATGCGGCCAGCGCGCAGACCGGACACCACACCTGCTGGCATTTGCCCGGACCGTCGCCCGGAGCCAACGCCGCCGCGGCCCGAACCGCGGGATCGATCCCATCCAGGATGGCCTGGGCGAGTCTGCGTAACTCCGGGCCCAACTCACCGAGGTCGGGGTGGACGCCGGCCACTGGCGCCGCTCCTCTCCCCCGCAACCGGGTGCTGCCCGCACATCGCTACGTCTCGGGCAAGCGGGCGGTACCCGCACTGGCTGGTCGCCGGGGTCATGTCGGCCAAACCTCCGGATCCGGTCGGAAACGCACGGTGAGTTCGCTCCCGCGCAGCGCTGCATCCAGCACCGTGCACCGTCGCAGCACCGACGCCAGTCGGACCCTGCGGCGCATGCCTGCGGCGCCGATGACCAAGTCGTCACCGGCGCGACCCAGGCTCAGCGCACCGGGGTCGACTTGCGGCAACTCTAGCCGCAACCGGTACACCGCTTCGAGGCCGGAGCCCGACTCCCGGTCCACCACAGGCCGCACCGGCCCCGGCGGAGTCGACCCATCGCGGCGGCGGGCACTGTCGAGCAACTCGGCCAGCGCCTTGGGGCCGATCGGCTCGCCAGCCAGGTATGGAGCCAGCACTAGCGCCACATCACCAATGCTGGCGTCCAATTGCTCCAGGACCGCCCGTTGCTCACGAATCCGCGCCGCGTACCAGTCGAAAGCCGGATGATCGGGCAGATCGGTGTAAGCGTACGAATCATCTTGCACCAGAACCTGGTTGACTATCAGCTCGTCGACGCGAACGCCCATCAGCGCCAGCGAACCCAGAGTGCGGACCGCCTCGGCGACCACCACCCGCTCGGCGGTAAGCACCAGGTGAGCACCGACCAAGACATCGTCGGTGAGCAGCGCGGTGAGCCGTTCCGCGGCGTTGGCGACCTGCTCGACTAACTCGACTATGCCGGCCGACCGGGCATCGTCACCGGCAGTCAGTCGGCGGTGCCGCGGCCATGCCCGTTCGGCGTACAACGCAAACGTGCCGGGCAGCGTCAACATACGTAACGCGTCTGCGGTGGAAGCACAGTCGACCACGACCCGGTCCCAGCGCCCATCCGCGGCGAGCTTGCCGACCTCGTACAGGCCGAGCATCTCCTGAACGCCGGGCAGCGCGGAAATTTCTTCGGGCGCAACGGTGCCCAACTCCGACTCCGGGAAGCGGCGGGCCAACACACCAACGACGTCGCGCCAGCGCGCTTCGAGCAGCGCCAGGGTGTCCAGGGCGAGCACATCCAGCGTGCCGCCGGCCAAGTCGTCCTCATCGACGATGACCCGGACCGGGTCACACTGGCTGGTCGGTCGCACCGCAACGCCCAGCACGTCACCCAGTGAGTGCGCCTGATCGGTGGACACCACCAAAACCCGCTGACCGGCGCGCGCATCGGCCACCGCAGTAGCCGCTGCCAGGGTGGACTTTCCTACCCCGCCCTTGCCGACGAACAATCCGATCCGGGCCAGAGCGGGTGAAACTGGCTCACTCAGCCTCGACTCGTTTCTTGAGGTCCTTCAGTGCGGTGTCGGTCAACCTGCGCTCCGCTTTGCGCTTGAGCAGTCCGATCATCGGCATCTTCAGATCAACCGCGAGGTTGTAGGTGACCTCGGTGCCGGATCCCTTGTGCGCTAACCGGTATTCGCCGTCCAGGGCTTTCAGCAATGAACTGGACCGCAGTGACCAGCGCACGGTGCGGTAGTTGTCCGACCAGTCATACGACAGCACCATGGTGTCTTTGATGACCGCGGCATCCAGCACCAGCCGGGCCACCTTCGGGTAGCCGTCGGCATTGGTTTCCAGCACTTCGGCTTCGGTGTACTCCGACACCCAGTCGGGGTAGGCACCGATGTCGGCGATGACGTCCATCACCAGCTTCGGGTCCGCCTCGATGAAGATCGTCTGTGTTGTTTTCTCCGCCACCTGGTCGTTTTCCTAGTCGTTTGCGGTCGTTTGCGGTCGTTTGCGGTCGTTTGCGGTCGTTTGCGGTCGTTTGCGCTTGCGCCGAGCCTCGGTGTGAAACGGTACCCCGCTCGGGCCCGGTTCGGACCGGTCAACCTAACGCCAGCGGAGAAATACCCACCGGTCGCGAACGATCCAACGCCGCCTTCAATTCGAAGGCCATCTTCTTGCCCGCCACCCGGCGGCGATGCGTCATCTTGGCCAGGTTCATCCGGGCCAACTGCCAGGCCGACGCACCGGCGGGCTCGGCGTGCAGGTAATAGTGCAGCAGGACCCCGTCCAGCGCGGGTTCCAGCCAGATTTCCATGGTGCCGGTGATCGGACCGGCCACCGCCCACCTGATGCCCTTCTCGGCGCGATCCTCGACGACTCGCAGCCGCAGGTCCGGCCACCACCGCTGCCAGTTCGACGGGTTGGCGATCGCGGCGCCGACCTGAGCGGGTGAGGCCGCGACAAAGGTCTCGTCGGCGACCTGGATGCTGTTCATCACTCCAGCGTCACATATAGGCTCTCGGCAACTCACCGCGACCTGCGTGAGTGCGGCCACAGTGTGCGGCAGCGGTTGACTAGGCTGGAGGAACAGGTAGTGGTCCGTACCAGGAAAGGTCAGCGCAATGCGTGAGTTCAGCGCTCCGGCACCATTCACCGTCGGCGAGCGCGACAACGCGGTCGCCGCGGTCTTTGACCACGAGCGCGACAGCCCCGACTTCGTAATCTACCAGCGGCTGATCGACGGCGTATGGACCGACGTCACCTGCGCAACCGTGGCCGCCCAGGTGCGCTCGGCCGCACTGGGATTGATCGCTCAGGGGGTGCGGCCGGGCGATCGGGTGGCTATCTTTTCGGCGACCCGCTACGAATGGGCGATCCTGGATTTCGCCATCCTGGCCGTCGGAGGGGTCACCGTCCCGATCTATGAGACGTCGTCAGCCGAACAGGTGCGCTGGGTGATGCAAGACTCCGGTGCAATGCTGCTGTTCGCGGAAACCGACGCACACGCCGGCCTGGTCCGCGAGCTCACCGATGAGCTGCCGGCGTTGCAGCGCGTGTTGACGATTGACGGGTCGGGACCCAGAGCCCTCGATGACCTCGCCGAAGCCGGAGCCGCTGCAGAATCGGCCGACTTGACCGCACGGCTCGACGGGCTGCGCGCCACGGATCCGGCGACGCTGATCTACACGTCGGGAACCACCGGGCGTCCGAAAGGCTGCCAGCTCACCCATTCCAACTTGGTCTACGAGGTTCGCGGGACCAAAGCCGCGTTGCCGACGCTGGTAAGCGAAAGCGAGCGTCTGCTGGTTTTTCTGCCGTTGGCGCACGTGTTGGCTCGGGCGTTGTCGCTGGCTGCGTTCACCCACAAGGTGACGGTCGGGTTCACCAGTGACATCAAAAACTTGCTGCCGATGTTCGGCGTGTTCAAGCCGACGGTGATCGTGTCGGTGCCGCGGGTGTTCGAGAAGGTCTACAACACCGCCGCGCAAAACGCCGCGGACAGCGGACGAGGACGGATTTTTCAAGCAGCTGTCCAGACCGCGGTGGACTTCAGTGAGGCGACCGACCGTGGCGGGCCCAGCCTGTGGTTGCGAGCCAAGCGCGCGGTTTTCGATCGGCTGGTCTACCACAAGCTGCGGGCAGCCATGGGCGGCGACTGTCGCGCCTCGGTTTCCGGTGGCGCCCCGCTGGGCGCCCGATTGGGGCACTTCTACCGCGGTGTCGGCCTGACCATCTACGAGGGCTACGGGCTGACC
>CAZPZQ010000231.1:4311-5775 GCA_964590745.1 uncultured Mycobacterium sp.
CCGCGATCACCGTCAACCCGGTCGGCGCTGTCAAGGTTGGTACGGTCGGGAAGTTGGTGCCGGGCAATAGTATGCGCATCGGCGACGACGGCGAGCTGCTGGTGCGTGGCGGTGTGGTGTTCGGTGGCTACTGGCACAATGAAGAAGCCACCGCCGAAGCCATGTCCGATGGTTGGTTCAAGACCGGCGACCTTGGCGAAATCGACGCCGACGGCTACCTGAGGATCACTGGCCGCAAAAAGGAGATCATCGTCACCGCCGGTGGCAAGAACGTCGCTCCGGCGGTGCTGGAAGACCAACTGCGGGCGCATCCGCTGATCAGCCAGGCGATGGTCGTCGGTGACGCCCGGCCGTTCATCGGGGCGCTGATCACCATCGACGGGGAAGCACTCGAGGGCTGGAAGCAACGCAACAGCAAGGCCACCGACGCTCAACTGAGCGATCTGGTCGAAGACCCGGATTTAGTCGCCGAGGTGGACTCGGCCGTCAAACAGGCCAATCTGGCGGTTTCGCACGCCGAGTCGATCCGCAAGTTCCGTATCCTTCCGGTCGATTTCACCGAAACCACCGGTGAGCTGACGCCGACACTCAAGCTCAAGCGCAAGGTGGTCATTGAGAAGTTCGCTGACGAGATCGAGGCGATCTACACCAAGGGCTAGGGCTGCCCCGCCAAAAGTGCGGCCAACCGACCGACCAAGGTATCCCAACGCCAGTGACTCCTCACCCACTCCCGTCCGGTCGCGCCCATCGCGGCGGCACGGTCCGGGTCGGCCAGCAAACCGCCGACAGCCTCGGCGACTTCACCCACTGAGCGACCGTCGACCACCAGACCGGTCCTATTGTCCAGCACCGTTTCCGGCGCTCCGCCAGAGCGACCGACGACCACCGGTACGCCGACTGCCGCAGCCTCGAGGAAGACGATGCCCAGACCTTCGACGTCTAGTCCGGCGCCCCGGGTGCGGCACGGCATAGCGAAGACGTCGCCCAATGCATGGTGTGCGGGCAGGTCGGCAGCTTGGACCCCGCCGGTGAACACCACGTGCTCGGCGACTCCGCAGCCGACCGCCAGTCGCCGTAGCGAGTCCAGGTGCGGCCCGCCCCCGACGATGACCAACGCCGCTCCGTCGACCCGCCGCCGGATCGACGGCAACGCCCGGATCAACATGTCCTGGCCTTTGCGCGGCACCAGCCGGGACACACACACCACGGTGGGCCGCGCGCCCAGTCGGTAGCGGGAACGCAGCGCGGCGCGGGCTTGCGGGTCGGGCCGGAACCGGTTGGTGTCCACCCCGGGCGGCAGATGCTCCAGTGCGGGCGCCCGGCCGAACGCCGATCCGAACCGCTGCCGGGTGTAGTGACTGACGAAGGTCACCACGTCAGTGGTGTCGCCGATGCGCCGCAGCACCGACCGGGCCACCGGCAGCATCGACCAGCCCACCTCGTGACCGTGCGTGCTGGCCAGCA
>CAZPZQ010000232.1:0-5702 GCA_964590745.1 uncultured Mycobacterium sp.
GACCGGGGCGATGCGCCGTCTCCGCAGACCCGGGACATGAACCCGATCTACACCGGCAAGGACGTGTCCTACATCGACACCTAGCAAGCCAACCGGGCCGCCGAGAACGCAGTGCTGGCCGGCGAGCGATTCGCGGTGTTCGCGTCACTGCTGGGCGACACCGAGTACCCGCACGCCGCGTTGGCCAAAGCGTGGGTGCAACTGGCCTACGGCGCCCACCACGACGCCATCACCGGCTCGGAGTCCGACCAGGTGTACCTGGACCTGCTGACCGGCTGGCGCGACGCGTGGGAGCTGGGCCGCGCCGCTCGGGACAACTCGCTGGCACTGCTGTCCGAGGCGGTCGGTGGTGCCGGCGGAACCGTGGTGGTGTGGAACTCGTTGGCGCACAACCGCACCGACATCGTCACCGTTCGACTGGCCGAGCCGGCCGGGGCGGGGCTGCAGGTGCTGGACAGCGACGGCACCACGTTGCCGACCCAGGTGGAGCACGACGGACGGTCGGTGACCTTCCGGGCGGTCGACGTGCCGTCACTGGGCTGGCGCGCTTACCGGCTGGTCCCGACATCGGCGGGTTCCGGCTGGGAGTCGATGCCCGGCAATCAGATCAGTAACGAGCACTACCGGCTGACCGTCGATGCGGAGCGTGGCGGCGGGGTGGTCTCGGTTGTGCGTTGCGCCGGTGGGCACGAACTGATCACCGACGGCCGGGTGGGCAACGAACTCGCGGTATATGACGAATATTCCGCGCACCCGACCGCCGGCGAGGGGCCGTGGCACTTATTGCCCAAGGGGCCGGTGGTCGGCTCGTCGCAGGCGCCGGCGCGGGTGCGCGCCTACCGGGGCCCGCTGGGCGAGCGGCTGGCGGTGCACGGCCGGATTGGTGACCTGTTGCACTACACCCAGACGCTGACGCTGTGGCGCGGCATCGACCGGGTGGATTGCCGGACCAGGATCAGCGAATTCACCGGCGAAGACCGGCTGCTGCGGGTGCGCTGGCCGTGCCGGGCGCCGGGCGCCATGCCGGTCAGCGAGGTCGGCGACGCCGTCATCGGACGCGGCTTTGCCGTGCTGCATGACGACACCGGCGCGTCGGTGGACACCGCGCAGCACCCGTGGACGCTGGACAACCCGGCGTACGGCTGGTTCGGATTGTCCTCGGCGGCGCGGGTCCGGGTGGGTGATGCCGTCCGGTCGATATCGGTGGCCGAGGTGATTACCCCGACCGAGCAGGTGTCGGCGCCGCTGGCCCGCGACCTGATGGTGGCGCTGGTGCGGGCCGGGGTGACCGCCACCTGCAGCAGCGCCGCCGGGCCGCGCTACGGCCACCTCGACGTCGACTCCAACCTGCCCGACGCCCGGATCAGCATCGGCGGGCCAGACGAAAACCTCTTCACCGCAGCGGTTTTGGCGGCTGCCGATCCACGGTATGCGGTCGGGGTGAAACAACAGCTCGCCGAGGCCGGGCAAGCCCGGGTGTGGGTGCCGGCGGCGGGACCGTTGGCCGCGATGTGGCGGCCCGGCGCCGGTGCGGTCGACCTGCGCGATCCCAGTGCGCTGCCGGTGCTGATCGTCGCCGGCAACGACGCTGCCGGGCTGGCCGCGGCCGTTGCGGCGGTCGCCGACGACCTGGGCGACGCGGAAATCCAGGTCAGCCAGCGCGCACCCGCCGGCATCGGTTCGTTCGAGGCTCGCACCGTGGCGTTGTTGAACCGCGGCGTGCCGAGCTTCGCCGTCGAGCCGGACGGCACCATGCACACCGCGCTGCTGCGGTCCTGCACCGGTTGGCCGTCCGGTGCTTGGACCGACCCGCCGCGGCGCACCGCCCCGGATGGTTCCCACTTCCAATTGATGCACTGGACGCACCATTTCGACTACGCGCTGATCGCCGGCGACGGCGACTGGCGACAGGCCGCGGTGCCGGCCCGCAGCGCGGAGTTCGCCCATCCGCTGTTGGCAGTAATCCCGCAGCAGCCGACCGGACCGCTGCCAGCGGTCGGTTCCCTGCTGACGGTGGACACCGTCGGGGCGGTGCAGTTGGGGGCGGCCAAGGCGGCCGGCAACCCACTGGCGAGCGGCAGCGCCGAGCCCGTCGACGCCGGCACGGTGGCGCTGCGGCTGGTGGAAACCCACGGCGCCGCAACGTCGATGACGCTCGACTGCCCGCTCGGCAACCTGATCCCGCTGGGTCGAGCCGACCTGCTGGAGCGGGCCGAGCCGAATGCGCGGCCGTTCGCTGTGCATGGGTACGAGATCGCCACGGTGCTGGCCCGGTTGCGGCTGCCCCGGCTGCTGGACGGCGGCGCGCTGGCGCCGCAGACCGAAGCCGCCCAACCGCTGTATGCCCGGTACTGGCTGCACAACCGCGGCCCCGCCGCGCTGGGCGGACTGCCCGCGGTGGCCCACCTGCAGCCGCACCGGTGCACCGTCGAACCGGGCCGCGGGCTTCGCCTGCAGCTGACCGTGGCCAGCGACTGTAGCGACGCACCGCTGAGCGGCACCGTCACGCTGACCGGCCCGCCCGGCTGGTCGGTGCACCCGGACACGCTGCCGGTCACCCTGCCGGCCGGTGACTACCGGGCCGCCGACGTCGTCGTCGCCGTGCCGCCACACACCCGACCGGGGAAATATCCGGTGCGCGCCCAGTTGGCCCTGACCGGCGACGGAGTGCCGGCCTGCTGGCGGCAGGTGGTCGAGGACGTGTGCATCGCGACGGTCGGCCCAGCCGACGATGCCCGACTGCTCTATCTGGTCGACGGCCCGGCCGAGGTGGACGTGCCCGCCGGCGGGATCGCCCGGCTCAGCGTCACCGTCGGCACCGACGCGCACGCCGACCTGGCGGTGGAGGCGCACCTGATCAGCCCGTGGGGCACCTGGGAGTGGATCGGCCCGGCCGCGCGCGGTGCCGTGCTGTCGGCCGGCGGCACCGTCGAGCTGGGCTTCGACGTCAGCCCACCGGTCTGGGCCGAACCCGGAACCTGGTGGGCGCTGATCCGGGTGGGATGCGCCGGCGCACTGGTGTATACCCCGGCGGTGCGGGTGACGGTGTCATGACACACGCCGTTGCGACGGTCGACGGGGTCCCGGTGCCGGTCGACGCGGTGGACGCGCGTGAGGCGCAGTTGCGCGCCGGGCGGTGGGCAGCGGCACTGCCGGTCGCCGGAACCAGCGAGGGCCGCCAACTGCGCCGCTGGCTCACCCAGCTGATCGTGACCGAGCGGGTGGTGGCCGCCGAGGCGGCCGCCCTCGGGCTGGATGGCGCGAACGTGCCCGCCGAGGCCGTGCTGCTGCCCGACCAGACCGCCCGCCTGGAGATCGGCAGCGTGGCCGCCGCGGTGCTGGCCGACCCGCTGGCCCGCGCGGTGTTCGCCCATGTCACCGCCGCGGTGCAGGTCAGCGACGCGGAGGTGGCCGCCTACCACGCCCGCAACCCGCTGCGGTTCGCCGCCCCCCGTCGTGACCGGCACGGCTGGCAGGTTCGCGGCACGGTGGCCCCGCCGCTGGCCCGGGTGTACCCGCTGATCGCCGACCAGCTGCGCGGGGCCGCGCGCCGCCGCACGTTCCGGGTGTGGCTGCACGCGCGCCGGGCCGCGATGGTGCGGCTGGCGCCCGGCTACGAGCATCCCGGCGACCCCCGCCAACCGGACAACACCCACCGGCATTGACGCTCATGCTCACCTTGGCGCTCGACATCGGCGGCACCAAAATCGCGGCCGGCCTGGCCGAGCCGGACGGCACCCTGGTGTACACCGCCAGCCGGCCCACCGGCGGCGACCGGCCGGCCGACCTGGTGTGGGCGGTGGTCGCCGACTTGATCGATGGCGCGCTGCGTGCCGCCGACGGCGTGGTGGCCGCGGTGGGCATCGGGTCGGCCGGCCCGGTCGACCTGGACGCCGGGACGGTCAGCCCGGTCAACATCGCCGACTGGCGCGGCTTCCCGCTGCGGGCGCGGGTGGCCGCGGCGGTGCCCGGGGTGCCGGTGCGCTTGGGTTGCGACGGCTTGTGCATGGCGCTCGGTGAGCACCGGCGCGGTGCCGGGCGCGACGCCCGGTTCCTGCTCGGCATGGTGGTGTCCACCGGGGTGGGCGGTGGGCTGGTGCTCGACGGCGTCCCGTACCACGGCCGGACCGGCAATGCCGGGCACGTCGGCCACGCCGTCGTCGAATACGAAACCGGTGCGCCGTGCCGGTGCGGCGGACGGGGTTGCGTGGAAACCATCGCCTCCGGCCCGGCGCTGGTGCGCTGGGCGCGGACGCACGGCTGGTGTGCATCGGCCGACGCCGACGCCCGGGCGTTGGCCGGCGCGGCCGCCGCCGGCGATCCGATCGCCGGGCAGGCGTTTCGCCGCGGTGCCGGCGCGCTGGCCGCGATGATCGCCTCGGTAGCCGCGGTCTGCGACCTGGATCTGGTGGTGATCGGCGGCGGCGTCGCCAACGCGGGCGCGGTGTTGTTCGATCCGCTGCGCGCAGCGTTGTCCGGTTACACCGGTCTGGGCTTTCTGGCCGGGCTGCGGGTGGTGCCCGCCGACCTCGGCGGCGACGCCGGCCTGGTCGGCGCGGCCGCACTGGCGACCGAACCCGGAGGATCAACGCCGCGAGCAGGCGGGTGACTAATCGAGGCCGAGGACTGCGAGCAGCGCGGTGTTGACGGCATCCATTTCCGCTGCGGTGAGCCGGCCGGCGAACTCGCCCAGGCGAGCCTGCGGATCGACGAGGGTGAGCTGTTCGACCATCACCCGCGTCTTGGTGCCGTTGATTTCGATCGCCGGCCGAAACGAGGCGGGACGGCGGCCGGTGGAAGTCGGTGCGATGAGCCAGGTGGACAGCGGCAGGTCGTCGGACTGCACCACAACGGCGTAGCGACTACCGGCCGGTTCGTGCCCGCCGGCGGCTCTCGGAGTTTTCAGGCGGTAAAGATCACCACGCACGGATGGCGTCCATCTCCTCGGCCAACTCTCGCGAAGCGGCGACGTCGTCGGGGTCGTTGCGGAGCTGTTCGGCTTCAGCCCGCAACCGTGCCCGGCGGTGCGCACGCTCAGCCTCGATGATGGCGGCGCGAGCCACCTCGGAGCGGGATCGACCGTCGCGGGTCAGCACATCCAGGGCCCGGCCTTGCGGGCCGCGCTCTTCGTACTGCTGACCGTCGCCTGTTTTGGCTGAGCCCGGGACCCCACGCTAAGGTGAGTGCCGATCCACCGAAGACCGTCGGTCGCCGAGCAATCGGTTGAAGGTCCCGGAATTCCGGGCGACCCACGCAGGAGGACCAGGCACCCGTTGGCGCAGGCCGGCGGATCTTGACGCCCCGGTCGCTGCTGCACCGGGGCGTTCACTGTCCCCGGGGTCGATCGAGGTTTTAGGTTTCGACCCCGAGGAGGTAGGCAATGGCGCGGGCTGACAAGGCCGCCGCCGTCGCGGAGATCGCCGAGCAGTTCAAGGATGCGACCGCGACCGTGATCACCGAATACCGCGGTCTGACGGTGGCTCACCTGGCCGAGCTGCGCCGCTCGCTGGCCGGGTCGGCCACCTACGCCGTCGCGAAGAACACCCTGGTCAAGCGCGCCGCGTCGGAAGCCGGCATCGACGGACTGGATGAGTTGTTCGTCGGGCCGACGGCGATCGCATTCGTCAAGGGCGAGCCGGTCGATGCGGCCAAGGCGATCAAGAACTTCGCCAAGGACCACAAGGCGCTGGTCATCAAGGGCG
>CAZPZQ010000233.1:0-5698 GCA_964590745.1 uncultured Mycobacterium sp.
CAACTCGATGGCCTCCGCGCCTTTCCAGGCGATCGAGGTGTCGGTGCCGCGGAAGTCGAACCGGGTGGCCAACTCCTTGGCGGCCTGGTTCAAGGCGTTGTCGACCTCCTGCCGGTCGATCTTGCTGACGACGTCGAACGATGAATCCGCCATGTTGGGTCCCCTCTCAGTCTGCTCGGCAAGGCGCTGGCCGTTTGTATCCTGGATACATCTTCGTTGTAGTGTGCTAAACGCGATACGGCAGGTTGCCCGAGTGGCCAATGGGAGCGGACTGTAAATCCGTCGGCGTAAGCCTACCCAGGTTCGAATCCTGGACCTGCCACCCACAACCGTCCGCCGGTACGTTATCCGCCGCGAACCGCGGCCGCGGCCTTAGTCAGCAGGTCTGCCATCAGGTGTTCGGGGTGCAGGTCGGCGGCTGCGCTGCCCATCACCACAACGGATGTTTGGCGGTCCAGGGCCGCGGTGAAGAGGTACACCGGGTGCTTTTGCTCGGGGTTCAATTTGCGCCCGGTGGTGGTGGCGCCGGGGATGGTCGGCGGGTCGATGTGGTCGGCCGGGCCGGCCACGTCGGGGGAGCCGGACACCAAGATCTCCAGACCGCAGCCCTGCGGGGTCTGCTCGACCGGAACCGGCTGAGCCAGCCGCAGCGCGAACACCTCGATGCGGCCCGCTGCGCCGTCCGCCGTGACCTGCGCGGCCTCGGTGCCCGCCGTCGGGTCGGCGTACGGCGGAAGGACCACGGCACGGCATTGCGGTGGCAGGATTCGGGCCTCGGCCAAATCGTTGATCTTGAAGCTCTTCACGTCATCCGGGCCGACGGGTTTGGCCGGGCGGGTGGTCACGGTGAAACCCGGCGGAAAGTCGTTCTTGATGTGCTCGACGCGGGAGATGTCGGACGCGGCGATCGGCACCGACGCCGGCATGCTGGTCGACGGCGGGGACGGCGGCGGTGACTGCACCGATTTCGTTTCGCCGGAATGTCCACAGCCGGCCAACGAACCGAGGACACCGATCGCCACCAACAGCGCGCCGGTTGACCCGAAGCCAGGCGGCGGACATGCCATCGCACCAGCCTAATTGACCGTCACCGGCTACCAATTCGACGACAGCGGTTTGACCCGCACCCACGGGGTGCAGCCGGAGGTCACAAACGTGCCCTGGTGGGCGAGCGGGTTGACCTTGGCGACCGGCTGGCCGAGCGAGATCAGATATTCCTTGGTGTCCAGCACCCGGCCGAGTCGGTCCACGATGGTGTAGCGGCACGGCCCATAGGGTCCGATGGTCGCCGCATAGGTGCCGTAGCCCATCGAGTAGGGGATGGTGTACACGCCATCCGGGAACACCGGCCCGGCCGTGTTGGCTGATCCGACCAGTTCCGCCGCGGCCGCCACGCACTCGGCCTTGGGGAACCGCAGCAGGCAGCCGTCCCAACCGATTCGGCTGATCGTCTCCGGACCGGCCTGCTCGATGTCGGCGGCCTGCTGCCGGGAGTATTCGCTACTCGTCGGGGTCGGCGACGGCGTCGGCGTCGTCGGGGACGGCGGCGCCGGCGTGGTGGGCGGCGGCGGTGTCGCGGTGGTGGTAACCGACGTGCTGGGCCACCGCATCGCGGATGTGCCGGGTCCGGTCGTGGTGTCCGACGGAGCTGGTGGGGGTGAGTCATTCAGCTGGGCAACGACGGCGATGACGAGCGCGATGAGCAGCGCCACAAAGCTTCCACCCGGCTTGGCCGCCCGACGTCGCACCGGTGTCGGTGCCGGCTTGCAGACCGGTGCCGGCTTGCGGACCGGTGCCGGTTTGCGGACCGGTGGTGGTTTGCCGGGCGCAGTGGTGCGGGCGGCAGCGGGCTTCTTTCCGCGCGGGGTGGTCTTGCCGCGCAGCGCGGCGGCGAAATCCGTGCAGCGCCGGTACCGGTCAGCGGGAGCTTTCGCCAACGCCCGGGAGATCGCCTCGTCGAGGTCGGCAAGCTCGGGCCGGGTATCGCCGAGCTTGGCCGGCTTCGACGTCAGGTGGCCGCTGATCACCACCGCGGGGTTGGAGTTCGGAAACGGCGGTGCGCCGGTGAGCAGGTGATACGCCGTGGCGGCGAGGGCGTACTGGTCGGCCCGCCCGTCGATCGCTTCGCCGCGAAGCTGTTCCGGCGCCGCGTAGCTGACCGTGCCGACCGTCATGTTGGTGGCGGTCAAGCCGCTGGTGTCGTCCAGCCATCGCCCGATGCCGAAGTCGGCCAGCACAATTCGACGGTTGGCCGCGCCCGGCTTGGACAACAGGATGTTGGCCGGCTTGACGTCGCGGTGCAACATCCCACGGTCATGGGCGTAGTCCAGGGCCTGGGCGACGGCCTTGACGATCTCGATGACCCGGTTGCGCGGCATGCCGGTGGGGTAGCGGCGGCGTAGCCGCTGGGCAGCGTCGGAACCGTCGACGTAGTCCAGCGCAATCCAGAGTTGGTTGTCGAACTCCCCTCGATCGTGCACGCCGACGATGTGCGGGTGCCACAGCGACGCCGCCAGATCGGCCTCCCGGTTGAAGCGCTCGCGGAAGTCCGGGTCGACCGAAACCTTGGCCGGCAACACCTTCAACGCGTCGCGGCGCGGCAGCCGGGGATGCTCGGCCAGGTACACCTCGCCCATACCGCCCGACCCGAGCAGTCGGAGGATCCGGTAGCCGGCGAACGTAGTGCCCGCGGTCAACATGGGTGGTCTGGGCCGAGCGCAGTCCCGCACCGTGCTTTGCTGAATAGCTGCACGGTCGGCTCGGCCGGGCTGCTCCTATTCATGTGCGCAAGGTATCGCCGACCACCGACATGCTGTGCAAACCGCCCGCGGCACCGCACAGCCCAGCATCCCCGAACGTCTCTTCTGTCCCAATAGCACCACGTTGCTGAAGCAGGTCCGCGGTGCGGGATTAGCGCAAGTCGGTGCGCTGCGCACCGCGCGCCGCCAAAAAGCCCGGCATCCCGTGCACCCCCGGGCCGGGCGGGGTGAACCACGAACACGAATAGGTGCCGCGGCGCGGCAACCGGTACGGCCGCAACCTTCCTGCTGTTGCGCCGTCGTCGTCACCGTCTTCACGATCCGGCGACCGAAGCGGCGCGGCCACCGTCCCCCAATTTTGTGATTTATAAGGGTTTAAAATCCCCTAGCGCCCGGGACTTCGGTGAGGCTAGCCTTCTTTTCATGGAATTACCGATGTCTGATAGGAAAGCCGCCGACCTCCCCGGCCACTGGCTGTTCGCCCGGCTGGGCAAACGCGTCCTTCGCCCCGGCGGGCTTGGCTTGACCCAACGCATGCTCGCCGACGCCGCCCTCGCCGGCGTCGACGTGGTGGAACTGGCGCCCGGGATGGGCCGGACCGCCCGAGAGATCCTGCAGCGCGGCCCGAGCAGCTACACCGGGGTGGAAGGCGACGAGAACGCCGCCGAGGTGGTCCGCTCGGTGGTCGGCGCCAAGGGCACCGTGGTGCGCGGCGAAGCCTCCGAAACCGGGCTGGCGGACAGCAGCGCCGACGTGGTGGTCGGCGAAGCGATGCTGACCATGCAGACCGACCCGCACAAAACCGAGATCGCCCGCGAAGCGTTCCGGGTGTTGCGCCCGGGCGGCCGCTACGCCATTCATGAGTTGGCGCTGCAACCCGATGCGGTCGCCGACGAGGTCAAAGACGAGGTTCGCACCGCGCTGGCCCGCTCGATCAAGGTGAACGCCCGCCCGTTGACCGCCGACGAGTGGACCAAGCTGCTCACCGAGGCCGGCTTCCGGGTGGACAAGGTGTCGTTCGCGCCGATGTCGCTGCTGGAGCCGCACCGGCTGGTCGCCGACGAGGGCCTGGTGGGTGCGTTGCGGTTCATATTCAACGTGCTGCGCGACTCCGACGCCCGGGCCCGGGTGCTCAACATGCGCGCAACGTTCCGCAAGTACCACAAGAACATGTCCGCCATCGAGGTCATCGCCGAAAAGCCGGCCGCGTAGTCCGTCGCGCCGCGTTTAGCGCCGAGGGTGAATCGCCCGCCGCGACACGCCGGTGACGCGTCGCCCGATTCACCCTCGCGCATGATGGAGTCGTGACTACCCGCGATCGTGACGAGTTCGGCCGTGCCCGCAACGCCCGCCCGCGGGATCGGTTGGGCCGGCCGCTGCCGCGCGGCAGCCAGGGCGTGCCGGGTGTTCCCGACGACCTGGACCTGCCGCCGGCCGAGAGCCTGGCCTACGCCCAGAAATTGCTGGACGACGGACTGGCGTTCCACGCCCACGAGGTGCTGGAGGCGGCCTGGAAAAACGGTCCCGACGATGAGCGGATGCTCTGGCAGGGCCTGGCCCAGCTCGCCGTCGGCGTCACCCACATCCAGCGGGGCAACCTCAAGGGCGCCATCACCTTGTTCGAGCGGGCCTGCTGGCGGCTGGCCCGCGACGGTGCCGGCGACCGGCCGGCGCCGTACGGCATCGACCTGCCCGGACTGCTGGATTTCGCCGCCGGTCTGATCGAGGATCTCCGGGCGGGCGTCGACATCACGCCGCAGCGGTTGCATCCCCGGCTGGTCGGCTAGGGTTCTCACGCGTGACCGGGTCGATCCAGCCGACGCGCTGTCCGCTGGCCGACGGCCGCGAACTGCTGTTCTTCACGCTGCCCGGACACACCCCGGCGCCGGTGCCGGACCGACGGCAGCTGCCACCGCGCGATCCGGAACCCTCGCAACTGCGGTTCGACCGGACCACCGGCCAGTGGGTGATCATTGCCGCCCAGCGTCAGGACCGCACCTACAAGCCGCCCGCCGACCAGTGCCCGCTCTGCCCGGGGCCAACCGGGCTGACCAGTGAGATACCCGCGCCGGACTACGACGTCGTGGTCTTCGAAAACCGGTTCCCCAGCCTGGCCGGCGCCGGCTCGGCGCCGCACACGGCGACCGACGCCGACGGGTTCGCCGCCGCGCCGGGACACGGCCGCTGCGAAGTCATCTGCTTCTCGTCCGACCACACCGGATCGTTCGCCGCCCTGCAACCACCGCAGGCTCGGCTGGTGGTGCAGGCGTGGCGGCACCGCACCGCCGAGCTGATCGGCCGGCCCGGTATCGAGCAGGTGTTCTGCTTCGAAAACCGCGGCGAGGAGATCGGGGTGACCCTGCACCATCCGCACGGCCAGATCTACGGCTACCCGTATCTGACCCCGCGCACCGTCGCCATGCTGGGTCAGGCTCGCGACCATCGGAACAACCACGGCGGCAACCTGTTTGCCGACCTGCTGGCCGCAGAGGTTTCCGACGGCCGCCGAGTGGTCGCCCGCACCGACCTGTTCACCGCGTTCGTGCCGTTCGCCGCGCGCTGGCCGGTGGAGGTGCACCTGTACCCGAACCGGAAGGTGAGCAACCTCACCGGCCTCACCGATACCGAAGTCGACGACTTCGCGTCGATCTATCGGGAGCTGCTCGGTCGGTTCGACCGGATGTATGACAGTCCACTGCCGTATATGGCTGCGCTGCACCAGTACAACGACACCGAGGCACAGCAGGACGGCTATTTTCACGTCGAGCTGATGTCGGTTCGGCGCAGCGCCACCAAGTTGAAATATTTGGCCGCGTCCGAGTCGGCGATGGATGCGTTCATCGCCGACGTCACCCCGGAAGTTGTCGCGGCCAGGCTGCGTGAGCTGGCCCGGTGAGCGTTCGGTATGCCGCGCCGGGCCGGATCAACCTGATCGGCGA
>CAZPZQ010000234.1:0-5660 GCA_964590745.1 uncultured Mycobacterium sp.
AGTCGCGGGCCCGTTGGAACAAATCCCGGACCGCTCGCTCGCTGCTGCCCACCCACTTGTCCATCAGCTCGGCGCCTTTGACCGCATGCACGCTGACCCGCCCGGAACCAGCCAGCGCGCGCACCAGGAACGTCTTGCCGCACCCCGGCGGTCCGTACAGCAGCACCCCGTGCGGCGGCTCTATGCCGAGCCGGGTGAAGGTGTCGGGATGCTGCAGCGGCCACAGCACCGCTTCGGTCAGTGCCTGTTTGGTGGCCGCCATGTCGCCGACATCGTCCAGGGTGATCGAGCCGACGGTGATCTCTTCGGCCGCCGATCGGGACAACGGCCGGATCACACTCAGCGCACCGATCAGGTCGTGCTGGCTCAGCGCGGGCCGTTCACCATGGTCGCTGGCCCGAGATGCCGCCCGCAGCGCGGCCTCGCGGATCAGAGCGGCTAAATCCGCGGCGACGAACCCCGGTGTGCGGTCGGCGATCTCAGCCAGGTCGAGATCGCTAGCGGGCACCGCTTTGAGCAGGACCGCCAGCAGCGCGGCCCGGGTGGCGGCATCGGGCAGGCTCAAGCCCAACTCCCGATCACATAGGTCGGGTGCCCGCAGCCGGGCATCCACCCGGCCCGGCAGCGCCGACGTGACGATGAGCGCCACCCCGTCGGTGGCCACCACGTCACGCAGTTCGGCCAGGATCAACGTGGCCACCGGCTCGGGCGGATCCGGCAGCAGCGCGTCGACATCGGTGATCAACAACACCCCACCGCCGTCCCGGATGCTCGCTGCCGCCGCGCGCACCGCGGCCAGCCGATCGTCGGCCCCCAGCGCCCCGATCTGAGGCCCGTCCACCTCCACCAACCGGCGGTTTGCGCACACCGCCCGGACCAGGGTGGTCTTGCCGACACCGGCCGGACCCGACACCAGGACGCCGAGGTTGGTGCCGGCCCCCAGCGTCTGCAACAGTTCCGGCCGGTCCAGGGCCAACTTGAGCCATTCGCTGAGCTTGGCGGCCTGGGCGTGGCAACCTTTGAGATCGTCGAGCGCGATCGGGGCCGGCACCGAGGCGGCGGGTTCCGGCACCGGCGGAGCCGCCTCGCCCGCCTGGCCCGCCGCGCCCGCGCCGACCCAGGTGACCAGGGAATTGGGTTGAACGCTGACCGGCCCGGCCGGGTCGACACCGGTGACGGTCAGCAACTCCGAGGTCCAACTGATCCCCACCGCGGACGCCAGCGCCCTGGTCGCCGCCGAGGTCGAGGTGCCCGGGCCCAGGTCCCGTGGCAGCAACGAGACAGCGTCACCGACGGTCACCACCTTGCCCAGCAGCGCCTGACGCAAGGTGGCCGGCGACAAGGATTGCGCGGCTAACACCGAACCGCTCAGCGTGACCGAGCGAGCGCCGTAGACGGTCACCGGAGCCACGATCACTTCGGTGCCGTCCCGCAATCCCGCGTTGGATAGCGTCACGTCGTCGAGCAGCACCACTCCGGTCGCGGTGTTCGGATCGGACAAGCCGGCTACCGCGGCGGTGGTGCGGGAACCGGTCAGCGACACCGCGTCCCATTCCCGGATACCAAGGGCGGCAACGACTTCCGGATGCAGTCGGACGACGCCGCGACGGGCGTCCACCGCTGCGGTGTTCAACCGGGCGATCAGGGTCAGGTGGCGGCCATGTTCCGGAGCGGTCATCTCACCGACCGGATCTGCGGAGTCCGGACCGGGCCATCGAGCGACCATTCGGTTTGCGCAGGCCCAACCGCGCCACCGACCGTCGCTGCGGTTGGGCCCGGCGGATTGCCCGGCGGGCGGCGCGGCGCTGTTTGGGTTCGTCCTCCCAGGCTTCCGGGTGCGACGCGACCCAGCGCTGGCTGCGGACGGCGAACGGAATGTGCGCCAGGTAGGCCACGATCACCACCATCACCAGGATGTAGGGGAACAACAGGGCCGCCGCAGCGGCCAGCGCCAGCACCGCCAACAGCACGGCGGCCAAGTTCGGTGGCACCGAGACGGCGTGCATCTTCTTCATCGGGATGCGGCTGACCAACAGCACCGAGGTGCCCACCACCCAGCTGCAGGCGAACCACTGGGACGTCCACCAGCCGTCACCGAACTGCATCTTCGCCGCCAGCAGGCCGATCAGCGAGATGGCGCCGGCCGGGGCGGGCATGCCGACGAAAAACTCCCGGGTGTAGGCGGGCAGGGCGACATCGTCGAGCAGCGTGTTGAACCGGGCCAGCCGCAACACCACGCACACCGCGTACAGCAGCACCACAATCCAGCCGGCCGACAGCGTGGACAGCAGCGACACGTAGATCACCACCGCCGGGGCCACGCCGAAGTTCACCGCGTCGGCCAGCGAGTCGATCTCTTCGCCCATCCGCGACTCGGCGTCCAGGATGCGGGCCACCCGGCCGTCCAGCCCGTCCAGGATGGCAGCCGCGGCGATCAGCGCCATCGCGATATGCGGTTGGCCGTCCAGCGCGAACTTGATCGAAGTCAGCCCGGCGCAGATGGCCAACACCGTCATGGAGCTGGGCAGGATGTGCAGCCCCACGGTTCGTCGGGTGCGCGACGGGCCGCTCATGGCAGTTCGGCCAGCACGGTTTCCCCGGCGAGCGCGCGCTGACCCAGTTCGACCAACACCCGGGAACCGGCCGGCAGGTAAGTGTCCAGCCGCGAGCCGAACCGGATCAGCCCGTAGGTGTCGCCGATCGCCAGGACATCGCCGGGCCGGGCATCGCAGACGATCCGGCGGGCCAACAGTCCGGCGATCTGCACGACGATCACTTCAGCCCCCTCGGCGGTGCGGATCTGCAGGCTGTTGCGCTCGTTGTCGGAGCTGGCCGCGGCCCGGTTGGCCGTACCGAACCGGCCGGACCGATGCAGCACAGTCAGCACCTCGCCGCCCACCGGCGCCCGCTGCACGTGCGCGTCCAACAGGGACAAGAAGATGCTCACCCGCAGCAGCGGGGTGTCCGGCAAGCCCAGCTCGGCGGGCGGCGCGGCGGCGTCGACGGCGCAGATCACGCCGTCGGCGGGGGCCACCACTACCCCCGGTCGGCTGGGCGGCACCCGGTGCGGATGGCGGAAGAAGCCGGCGCTTGCGGCCGCAACCAGCCACCCCGCCCGGCGCAACCAGCGATGGTTGCGGCCGGCCAGCGCCACAGCCAGACCCGCAAGGACAACTGGCAACCCGGCACGGTGCAGCGACGGAACGACCGAACGCAGCAACACCGATAGTCGCTCGGGACCCGGCTCGGGATCGCCCGGCGGACGGGGGCGCCTTACCATCCGGCCATCTTACGAACCGGGAAAGGTCAGCCGGTCAGGTCCCAGACTTGCAGTTGGGTGCCAACCGGCAGGTCCGTCACGTCTTCGGCGATGTCGATCAGGCAGTTCGCCGACGCCAGATAGCGCAGATGGTGCGACGCGGCCGGCCCATAGGCGGTGACCGAACCGGTGGCCGGGTCCCAGAGACCGCGGCGGAACTGCCGCTTGCCGCGCGGGGAGGTCAGCGCAGCGCCCAGCACCGCGCTCAGCCGCGGTCGCTCCGGTTTGGGCAGGCCCATCGCCGAGCGCAATGCCGGCCGGATGAACACCTCGAACGACACCAGCGCGCTGACCGGGTTGCCCGGCAAGGTGATGATGGTGGCCGCACCCACCCGCCCGATGCC
The DNA here is from genome assembly GCA_964590745.1 of uncultured Mycobacterium sp. GTDB lineage: Bacteria > Actinomycetota > Actinomycetes > Mycobacteriales > Mycobacteriaceae > Mycobacterium. Next base: position 3,664 of record CAZPZQ010000234.1, read on the forward strand.
CTGCGGCATGCCGGGCTGCATCGCCACCTTGACGAAGTCCACGCCCTGGTCGCCGGAGCGGCCGAACACATCTTTGACCACCTCGTAGGCGCCGGCGCTGACCCCGCCGCTGGTGATGATCAGGTCCACCCCGCCGTCGCGGGCGCGGTAGCGGTCCAGCACCGCGGTGAACTGGTCGATGTCGTCGCTGACGGTGGCGGTGGCCACCACCTCGCCGCCGGCCTCCCGCACCGCCGCGGCCAGCATCACCGCGTTGGATTCGTAGATCTGCCCGGGCCGCAATGGCGTGCCGGGGGTCACCAGTTCCGATCCGGTGGACATCACCAATGCCCGCAGCCGGGGCCGCACCGCCAGCTGGGTCAGCCCCAGCGCTGCGGCCAATCCGACCACCGACGGCCCGGCGATCTGGCCGGTCCGCAGCACGGTGGCACCGGCTTCGACATCGCCGCCGACCCGGCGGATGTGTCGTCCGACGGGGGCGGCGGCGTGGATCGTCACTGTCTCGGTGCCGCCGTCGGTGGCTTCGACCGGCACCACGGCGTCCGCGCCTGCCGGCATCGGGGCGCCGGTCATGATTCGGTGTGCCGTGCTCGGCGCTAGCGTCGGCAGGTCGGTGCGCCCGGCCGGAATATCTTCGGCCACCGGTAATTTCACTGGGTGCTCTTCGGTGGCGGTGGCGACGTCGTCGGCTCGGACCGCGTAGCCGTCCATCGCGGAGTTGTCGAAAACCGGCAGCGACACCGGCGCGGTGACGTCTTCGGTGAGTACCAAGCCCTCGGCGTCGGCCAGGCTGAGCGTTACGGCGGGACGAGGACGGATCAGGTCGGCGACGGCGCGCTGGTGCTCTTCGACGGAACGCATGCCGCCATTATTCAGCGGGTCGCCGGTAGCGATGCGGTCCGTGTAGCCGAAACTCTTGCGCCTGATGAATATAGTAAATATTCTGACAGGCGCGTTAATTAACCTTTACATATTCCTGCCACCGGTTGGAGTGGACGATGGTCCGTCGGCGGACAAATCGTGGTCGTAGCTGGGGGATAGGGCGTAAGCGCCAGCGTGCGCTCGGTGCGGGCACGGCGGCAGGGGCGTTTTTGGCGTTCGGGATGACGCCGTTGGCGACCGCGCCGACAGCACGGGCATTCGATGACTGGCTTGATCAGATCACCGAGCTGTTCAGCACAGCCGACCCCGGCTGGGGCTCGGCGGCCGCCGACACCGGCGTACCGTCGGATCCGGCTCCGTCGCTGGATGTCTGGCTAGCCAGCACATTCCAGCAGATCTACCAGCCGCTGCACGCCGATATCGAAGCCTGGCTGCACGACCCGGCCAATGCGGCGTTCCTTAACGCGGTCAACCAGCCGTTCGTTGAGCTGTTCGGCCGGAATCTGATCGGCGACGGGATCCAAATCGGCGACACCATCGGTGGCACCGACACGGTCTGGCAGGGCGCCAACGATTCCATCCTGGGCGGCTCCGGAGTGTTCGGTGACCTGCATGACGGCGGCTTCTTGTTCGGTGACGGCGGCACCGGGGTGGCCGGCGTGGCCGGCGCGAACAACGGCGTCGGCGGCGTCGGCGGGGCGGCCGGCCTATTCGGTGACGGCGGTGCCGGCGGGTTCGGCGCGGCCGGTGCGGCCGGTGGCGCCGGTGGCACCGGCGGCTGGCTGTTCGGTGACGGCGGCGTCGGCGGTGCGGGCGGGGCTTCCACCGACCCTGCGGTGGCCGGTGGCACCGGCGGAATCGGCGGGGCCGGCGGGCTGTTCGGCAACGGCGGCACCGGTGGGGCCGGCGGTGCCGGTGCCGACGGCGCGGTGGGCAGCACCGGCGTTACCGGCACGGCGGGTGATGCCGCGCACCCGAGCGGTGGTGACGGCGGCGACGGCGGCGACGGCGGTGACGGTGGTGACGGCGGCACCGGCGGGGCCGGCGGCCTGGCCGGGCTGCTGGTCGGCCTGGGCGGCACCGGCGGTGTCGGCGGAGTGGGCGGCGCCGGTGGT
>CAZPZQ010000235.1:0-5637 GCA_964590745.1 uncultured Mycobacterium sp.
CTGGTGCACACCGCACATACCCTGGCCGCGGTGAAGAACGCTGCGCTGGCCGATGGTGACACCCCTGAGCCGCCACTGCGAGCAGTCGGCGAGCAGCAGGTCGTCGACGAAGCAGACCGGCTGATCGTCAATACCGACAGCGAAGCGCACCAACTGATTTCGCTGCACCAAGCCGATCCGGACCGGATCGACGTCGCGCACCCGGGCGTCGACCTGGACGTGTTCTCGCCGGGCGACCAGCGAGCCGCTCGGATCGCGTTGAACCTGCCCCCGGACGCACAGGTGGTGGCATTCGTCGGCAGGATCCAACCACTGAAGGCACCCGACATTCTGCTGCGGGCCGCCGCCAAGCTGCCGGGTGTGCGCATCGTGGTGGTCGGCGGCCCGTCCGGTACGAGTGGACTGGCCGCCCCAAATGGATTGGTTCGGCTCGCCGACGAACTGGGTATCGGTGCTCGGGTGACGTTCCTGCCGCCGCAGTCCCGCGAGGATCTGGCCACCGTGTTCCGAGCCGCCGACCTGGTGGCGGTGCCGAGTTACTCCGAGTCGTTCGGCCTGGTGGCGGTCGAGGCGCAAGCGTGCGGAACGCCGGTGGTGGCGGCAGCGGTCGGGGGTCTGCCGGTCGCGGTGCGCGACGGTATCAGCGGCGCCCTGGTCGGTGGCCATGACGTGGAGCAGTGGGCCGACGCTATCGAGAACATGCTGCGTTTTGGTGCCGAGCCGGGTGGCTGGGCGATGCGTCGCGCGGCGATCAGCCACGCCGCAGCGTTCTCCTGGGAACGCACCGTGGATGCGCAACTGGCCAGCTACGCCCGTGCCATCGAGGGTTTCTCTGCGGTCCGGCGGCATCGCGTCCGCAGCGTCGGCGCACCACGCCGGCCCCGGCGCTTTGCACCGCGACGCGGGGTGCGGGTGTGAGTCTGCCGACGCCACCGCAGACCCTGCGCCCGGAGCGGCGCCGATGAATGACGTGCAGCAGGTGATCGAGGAAACGCTCGATACGGCTGGGCTGACGTATTCGCGGCACGGCGGTGCGCACGGCGGGCCGGCTGGGCTGATCGTCGAGTTGCCCGGGGAGCGCAAACTCACCACGAACACCATCTTGAGCATCGGCGAACACTCGGTGCGCATCGAAGCGTTCGTATGCCGCAAACCCGATGAGAACCAGGAGGGCGTCTACCGGTGCCTGCTCAAACGCAACCGCCGGCTCTACGGGGTCGCCTACACGTTGGACGGCGTCGGCGATATTTACCTGGTCGGCCGGATGTCGCTGGCGTCGGTCACCGCCGAAGAAATCGACCGGGTGCTCGGCCAGGTGCTCGAAGCCGTGGATTTCGACTTTAACACGTTGCTGGAGTTGGGCTTTCGATCCTCGATTCAAAAAGAGTGGGAGTGGCGAGTGTCCCGCGGCGAGTCGTTGAAGAACCTGCGGGCGTTCGAGCACTTGATCCGCGAAGACGACGATGCCGAGCGCGAAGCGCGAGGCTGAGGAGTCGAGCATCGAGCTACCGAAGACGACGATGCCGAGCGCGAAGCGCGAGGCTGTGGGGGTACCACCCGCTTGCGGGGGAGAGTCGAGCATCGAGCTACCGAAGACGACGATGCCGAGCGCGAAGCGCGAGGCTGTGGGGGTACCACCCGCTTGCGGGGGAGAGTCGAGCATCGAGCTACCGAAGACGACGATGCCGAGCGCTAGGACGGCGCACCCGCACCTGCGCGCACGTCACCCGGTTTGGGCGAGGACGTTCGTCATCTCAGCGAAGGACATCCCGCTGGTCGCCGCGGCGATGTCGCCCGCGGCCAGCCGCTCGGCAGCGTCGCGCAGCGCGGCCGCGGAGTGCAGGTACAGCCCCGATCCCATGCTGATGCGTTTCACGCCGGCCTGCTGCAGCTCGGCGACCGTGACAATTCCGGCGGCCGTTCCGCGCACCACGTTGACCGGCTTGGGCGCCACCGCGGCGACGATCGCCCGCACGACGGTCAGGTCTGGCGGGTTCGGCGCGTAGAGCACGTCGGCGCCTGCTTCGGCGAAGGCGGTGAGCCGCCGGATCGTGTCGTCGACATCGTCGCGCCCGTGCATGAAGTTGTCGGTACGTCCGGTCAGCACGATCTGTCCGCGGGCAGCGTGAGCGGCGGCCCGCACCCTGGCCACCGCGTCGTCGAAGCTGCGAATGGGTGACGCCGGATCGCCCGAGGTGTCTTCCACGCCGATGCCGGACAGCCCGGCGTCGATAGCCGCCTGCACCGTGACCGCCACGTCGTCGGGTGTGCTCCCGTAGCCGTCCTCGAAGTCGCCGTTGATCGGCAGCGCACTGATCCGGGCAAGCAACTGGGCGTGCGCCAGGTGCTCGCTGCGGCTCACGGCGTGGCGACCATCGAGTCGGCCCAGTGCTGCGGCCAAGGCCGCCGAACTGGTGCCCAGGGCCGGAAACCCGGCCGTCTTCAGGATGAGTGCCGACAACCCGTCCCAGGCATTGGGCATCACAAAGCCGCCCGGTTGGGTATGCAAGGCCATGAAGGCCTCATAGCGTTGATAAGACGCCATCGCAGAGCTCTCCTCTAACCGGGATCGACGGTGCGCGAAGTCGAGCGCGCAGGGCTATCCCGCCGTTCCGGGTTCACCACCCGCCAGTCGATCGGGGCAGTACGACCGCATCGCGATCGCCAGGAACTGGGCGCCGTGTTCTGTGGTCAAGCCGGGATTGCGGCTCTTCAGGGCGGCAAGGACGTCTGGGCCCGACATCCCGCCGCCAACCAGCTTGCACACCGTTTCGGCGGTCTCGATGACCAGTTCGGTTCGGCTGAAACCGATACCCGCTGCTTGCAGGGAATCCAGGAACGCCGTGGGGTCGACGCCGGAAACACCGCCGGTGTCAGGATCTGCCTGGGCAACGCCGGCGACGCCGACGCCGGCAGCTAGGCAAAGCAGAGCGAGTAATGGTCGCACGGGTCCTCGATGGGGTGATGTGGAGAACCACAGGATATCGCCGTCGGCGGGCCGACGGGCAGCCGCGGTGACCAAATCTGCGTGAGAGACTTGCGGGCATGTCAGCTACCGGCACCCTGGTGTTGCTCCGCCACGGCGAGAGCGAATGGAACGCAAGCAACCAGTTCACCGGCTGGGTGGACGTCGATCTGACCGATAAGGGCCGTGCCGAGGCCATCCGCAGTGGTGAGTTGCTCGTCGAGCACGACCTGTTGCCCGATGTGGTCTACACCTCGCTGTTGCGGCGGGCGATCACCACCGCCAACCTTTCCCTGGACACCGCTGACCGGCACTGGATCCCGGTACGGCGCAGTTGGCGGCTCAACGAACGGCACTACGGTGCGCTGCAGGGGCTGAACAAAGCCGAGACCAAATCGCGTTACGGCGAAGAGCAGTTCATGGCGTGGCGGCGCAGCTACGACACCCCGCCGCCGCCGATCGAGCGCGGCACCCGGTTCAGCCAAGACGCCGATCCGCGCTACGTCGACATCGGCGGCGGTCCGCTCACCGAGTGTCTGGCCGACGTGGTGGCCCGGTTCCTGCCCTATTTCACCGACGTCATCGTGCCGGATTTGCGGTTCGGCAAGACGGTGCTGATCGCCGCGCACGGCAACTCGCTGCGTGCGCTGGTGAAGCATCTGGACCGCATGTCCGACGCGGAGATCGTCGGGCTGAACATCCCGACCGGGGTGCCGTTGCGGTACGACCTGGACGCTGATCTTCGACCCCGGGTGGCCGGCGGCAGTTATCTGGATCCGGAAGCCGCCGCCGCCGGCGCCGCCGCGGTGGCTGGCCAGGGCGGCCGGTAGCGCGGCCTGGGCGAATACCGGATGAACACCGATGAAACGGCGGGCCCCGAGTCCGTGACATGTCGGTGTCCGGGCGCCGACGGCCGGACCACAGCGCACCCGATGCGTACGATTTTGGCGTGTCTGTGATGTCGGCGCTGGCGCTGGCCGGGATCTCGGCCGTGCTGGCGCTGGCGGTGGGTGCGGCGCTCGGAGTCTGGCTGGCTCAGCGCCTCGCCGAACGCCGCCGGCAGGAGGCCACCGAGCGGGCCGGCATCACGGTCGCCGAGATGCTACAGGCCATCGTGGCACTGGCGCCGCTGGGCACCGCTGTTGTCGACACCCATCGCGACGTGGTTTATCGCAACGATCGGGCGGTCGAACTCGGCCTGATTCGCGAACGTCTGCTTGACGAACGAGCCTGGCGGGCTGCGCAACAAACGCTCGCCAGCCATGCCGACGTCGAGTTCGACTTGTCTGCCGGCAAGCGGGACGCATCTGCGCCGTCCGGGTTGTCGGTGCGCGGGCACGCCCGGCTGCTGTCGGATGCCGATCCGCGTTTCGCGGTGGTTTTCGTCGACGACGAGTCCGAATACGCCCGGATGGAAGCGACCCGACGCGATTTCGTGGCCAACATCAGCCACGAACTGAAGACGCCGGTCGGGGCGATGGGCGTGCTGGCCGAAGCGCTGCTGGCGTCGGCCGATGATCCCGAGACGGTTCGCCGTTTCGGCGAAAAGGTACTGGTCGAGGCCAACCGCCTGGCCAATATGGTCGGCGAACTGATCGAGCTGTCCCGGCTGCAGGGCGGTGAGGCGCTGCCCGAACTCGGTGAAGTCGATGTGGACAGTGTGGTGTCCGAAGCGATTTCACGGCACAAGGTGGCCGCCGACACCGCCGACATCACGGTCAGCACCGATGCGCCGAGCGGTTTCCATGTCCTCGGCGACGAGGCTCTGCTGGTCACGGCGCTGGCTAACCTGGTGTCCAACGCGATCGCCTACTCCCCGCGCGGGTCGCCGGTGTCGATCAGTCGCCGCCGGCGCGGCGACTTCATCGAGATCGCCGTCACCGACCGCGGCATCGGCATCGCCCGCAAGGATCAGGAGCGGGTCTTTGAGCGGTTCTTCCGTAGCGACAAAGCACGCTCGCGGGCGACCGGGGGCAGTGGATTGGGCCTGGCGATCGTCAAGCACGTGGCGGCCAACCACCACGGCGGCATCTCGCTGTGGAGCCAGCCCGGCACCGGGTCGACATTCACGCTGTCGATACCGGCCTACCGCAAACACGCAACCGGACCCGAGTCACCCGATATCAGCAGTATCGGACGTTTCGACGACCAACCCGCTGGGCGGGACAAGCAGCCCGCCGGATCGCAAAGCAAAGGATAATGGCGTCGATGACCCGGGTGTTGATCGTAGAAGACGAGGAATCGTTGGCCGACCCGTTGGCGTTCCTGCTTCGCAAGGAAGGGTTCGAGGCCACCGTGGTGACCGACGGGCCGACGGCGCTGGCCGAGTTCGACCGGGCCGGTGCCGACATCGTGCTGCTCGACCTGATGCTGCCGGGCATGTCCGGCACCGACGTGTGCAAGCAACTGCGTGCCCGCTCCAGCGTGCCGGTGATCATGGTGACCGCGCGCGACAGCGAGATCGACAAGGTTGTCGGCCTGGAACTGGGCGCCGACGACTATGTGACCAAGCCGTATTCCGCGCGAGAGCTGATCGCCCGGATCCGCGCGGTGCTGCGTCGCGGTGGCGACGACGACGCCGGGGCCGATGACGGCGTGCTCGAATCCGGTCCGGTGCGGATGGACGTCGAGCGGCACGTCGTGCTGGTCAACGGTGAGCCGATCACCCTGCC
>CAZPZQ010000236.1:0-5595 GCA_964590745.1 uncultured Mycobacterium sp.
CTTGGCCCGTAGCGAGGCCTCCAAATGGCTCGGCGGCGAGTCGCAATTCGGCCGCCTACCAAGGCGTCAGGGTGTCGGCATAGTCCGCGGTTTCCAGGCCGGCCGAGCGGCCTCGAAGGAGTCGATCTGATCCAGTTTCCGCAGCGTAAGGCCTATATCGTCAAGTCCTTCGCGCAGCCGCCAAGCCGTGTAGTCGTCAATAGTGAACGGCACCACTACCGTTCCGGCAGCGATGGTTCGATCTTGAAGATTGGCAGTGATTTCCAGCCCCGGGCTCTGCTCGATGAGCTTCCATAATATTTCGACATCATCTTGGGCCACCTGTGCAGCCAGCAGCCCCGCCTTGCCCGCATTGCTCCGAAAAATGTCGGCGAACCGAGACGAGATCACCACCCGGAAGCCATAGTCCATCAGTGCCCAGACCGCGTGCTCCCGGGAGGATCCGGTCCCGAAATCTGGACCGGCAACCAATACCGAGCCCCGGTCGAAGGGACTGAGATTGAGCACGAATCCCGGGTCGACCCGCCAGGCCGCGAATAATCCGTCTTCGAAGCCCGTTCGGGTGATCCGTTTGAGAAACCTCGCCGGAATGATCTGATCGGTGTCGACATTGGATCGGCGCAGCGGCACACCGATGCCGGTGTGGGTGTGGAATGCCTCCATGATGGGTGTCCCTCGGTCTCGCTGTCTCGGCGGTTAATTCAAGTCCGCGGGCGACGCCAAAGTGCCGCGGATGGCGGTCGCAGCGGCGACCATCGGTGACACCAGGTGGGTGCGCCCACCTTTGCCCTGCCGTCCTTCGAAATTACGGTTAGACGTCGACGCGCACCGCTCGCCCGGGGACAATTGGTCCGGGTTCATCCCCAGGCACATCGAGCAACCCGGCTCGCGCCATTCGGCCCCGGCAGCCACGAAAACCTGGTCCAGGCCCTCGGCTTCGGCCTGCTTCCGTACCCGCATCGAACCCGGCACGACGAGCATCCGAACGTCGTCGGCGACCTTGCGGCCGCGCATCACCTCAGCCACCGCGCGCAGATCCTCAATGCGGCTGTTGGTGCACGAGCCGACAAACACCGTGTCCACCGCGATGTCGCGCATCCGGGTTCCGGGACGAAGGTCCATGTACGCCAATGCTCGCTCCGCGGCCCGTCGCTCGGCTTCATTGGTCATCAGTCCCGGATCGGGCACCGACTCGCCCAGCGGTATCCCCTGGGCGGGATTGGTACCCCAGGTGACGAACGGGGTCAGTGAGCCTGCATCGAGGCGGACCTCGGCGTCGAACTCCGCGCCTGCATCGGTGCGCAGGCTATCCCAGTAGGCGGTCGCAGCATCCCACTCAGCACCGGTCGGGGCATGTGGCCGGCCGCGCAGATACGCGTAGGTGGTCGCATCCGGTGCGATCATCCCGGCCCTTGCCCCGGCTTCGATGCTCATGTTGCAGATCGTCATCCGCGCCTCCATCGACAGCGATTCGATGGTGCTGCCCCGGTATTCGAAGACGTGACCTTGGCCGCCGCCGGTGCCAATTTCGGCGATCACCGCGAGGATGACGTCCTTGGACGCCACACCGGGCGGCAGTGCGCCGTCGATGTTGACGGCCATGGCCTTGAACGGGCGCAGCGGCAGGGTCTGGGTGGCCAGCACATGTTCGACCTCGGAGGTGCCGATGCCGAATGCCAGCGCTCCGAACGCCCCGTGGGTCGAGGTGTGGCTGTCACCGCAGACCACCGTCATACCCGGTTGGGTCAGCCCCAGTTGCGGTCCGATGATGTGCACGATCCCCTGGTCGATATCACCCATCGGGTGCAACCGGATGCCGAATTCCGCGCAGTTGCTCCGCAACGTCTCCACCTGCTTGCGTGACACCGGATCGGCGATCGGTTTGTCGATGTCGATGGTGGGCACATTGTGGTCCTCGGTGGCGATGGTCAAGTCCGGCCGACGCACCGGCCGTCCAGCCAGCCGGAGACCTTCGAAAGCCTGCGGGCTGGTCACTTCATGCAGCATGTGCAGATCGATGTAGATGAGGTCGGGTTCGGTCCCGTCGCCGGAAGCCACCAGATGTTCATCCCACACCTTCTCGGCCAGCGTGCGCGGCCTACCGGGCGGTGCATCGACTGGTTTGTCCATCGTCAAATCATCCCTATTCGTTCGTCGACATGCATATATCTCACGATATGAGACATTAATATCTAGATATGAGACAGCATAGCGGGATCGGCGTCCTCGACAAAGCCGTCGGCGTACTACAGTCGATTGCCGAATCGCCGTGCGGATTGACCGAACTCTGCGAGCGCACCGGTCTGCCCCGGGCCACCGCGCACCGGCTGGCCGCCGGGCTCGAGGTGCACCGATTGTTGGCGCGGGATGGAAGCGGACGGTGGCGCCTCGGGCCTGCGGTCGCTGAATTGGCCGAACGCACCGACGACCCATTGCGTGCGGCCGGCGCGACGGTACTGCCGCGACTGCGCGAGATCACTGGTGAGAGCGTGCAGTTGTACCGACGCGAGGGGACATCGCGGATTTGTATCGCGGCGATGGAACCTCCTGCGGGACTACGCGACACGGTCCCGGTCGGCGCCCGGCTGCCGATGACCGCCGGCTCGGGCGCCAAGGTGCTGTTGGCGTACGCCGACCTGGCCACCCAACAGGCGCTGCTGCCGAAGGCCAAGTTCACCGACCGCGCGCTGGCCGAGGTACGCCGACGTGGCTGGGCGCAGAGTGTGGCGGAGCGGGAAGCCGGGGTGGCCAGTGTGTCAGCACCGGTGCGCGATGCCCGCGGGACGGTGATCGCCGCGATATCGGTGTCCGGTCCGATCGACCGGATAGGCCGCCGACCGGGCGCACGATGGGCCGCGGACCTCATCGACGCCGCCGCCGCGTTGGCCCACTGAGTCATTTTGCGTTTAATTACGGCGAGCAGACGCAAACGCACCCCGCCAGCGAGGATTGTGGGTGCTTATCAGTCTGCTCGGCGAGGGGACAGCGAGCGAAAACAGCCACCTGACAGACTGCTGCCATGGGTACCAAGCAGCGTGCACAGATTGTCATGTCGCCAGACGAAATCGCCGACTTCGTCGCCACTCATCGAACCGGAACGTTGGCTACCGTGGGCCCGGGCGGGCAGCCGCATCTGACCGCGATGTGGTACGGCGTCATCGACGGCGAAATCTGGTTGGAGACCAAGGCCAAGTCACAGAAGGCGGTCAACCTCCGACGCGATCCGCGGGTCAGTTTCCTGCTGGAGGACGGCCAAACCTACGACGCCCTGCGGGGGGTGTCCTTCGAAGGCGTGGCCGAAATCACCGACGACCCGGACGCCATCTTCCGGGTGGGCGTCAGCGTGTTTGAGCGCTACACCGGCCCGTATACCGACGACCTGAAGCCCGCCGTCGATCTGATGATGCACAAGCGCATCGCCGTACACATCGTCACCCGTCGCGTCCGCTCCTGGGACCACCGCAAGCTGGGACTACCGACGATGCCGCTGGGCGGCTCCACCGCGCCGGCCAGCGGCGGCTGACCGCGTTTAACCGAGCAGTCTCCGACCGGGCCAGAACCGGAAGCACCACAAGAGCATCGATGCCGTCGGCAAACGACCGCCTTTTGCAACTGCTCGGCAATGTGTATTCGATCCGTGACGGCCGCACTGTCGGTTACGCGCCGACGACGATCAACCGCCGGTTGGCGGCGATCTCGGGGTTGTTCTCATATCGGCAGATGCGGGACGGGTCGGCGACCAGTCCGGTGCCGCACGGGCCGGCGGCGCGCCGTGCGGGCGCCGGCGAGCACGGTGGTCTGCTGGCCCACCTGCACAAGCCCAAGCAGCGCTCACGGTTACGGGTGCGAGAGCCGCGACGGTTGCCGCGCGGGCTGGACCGCAAGGAGACGACCGCGCTGCTGGCCAGCTTGCGCACCGAGCGGGATCGGGCGATCGCGGGGTTGATGCTGCTGTCGGGGTTGCGCTCGCGCTGTCCCGCTACCTACCCCCTGACGCCGACCGGCAGTTCTCGGCGGCGCTGCACGCCTCGCCGAACCGGCTGCGCGCCGATGCCCTGCTGGTTTTGCGCGCCACCGGGATGCTGCATCGGCGAGCTGCTCGATCTGGAACTGGACTGCGTGCCCGAAGTCCCCGGCGCCCGAACCTGGTTGAAAGTTCCGCTGGGCAAACTCGACACCGAACGGATGGTGCCCATCGATGACGACACCCTGAGGCTCGTCGACCGAATCGTCGCGCACGCAGCCCCGGCAAGCCGCTGCCACACCCGCGCACCAGCAAACCGGTCCAATTCCTGCTCACCCACCAAAGGTGGCGCATCTCGGTGGACGTCCTGCGTGACGAACTGACCCGCGCCGCCACCGAAGCAGGATTGAAATCCGTTACACCACACCAACTTAGACACACCTACGCCACAGCACTGATCAACTGCGAAGTCTCGCTGCCGGCGCTGACGGCCATGCTCGGCCACGCCTGGGCAGAAATGAGCCTGCGCTACGGGCGGCTCGTCGACGAAACCGTGCGCGCCGACTACCAACGCGCCCGCACCCAGGCCAAAGCCCAACTCGGACCCGTGCTGCCGACCCGCACCCAGCTGCCCATCGCCGAGATCAGCGGCGGCGCCACCGACTGGAAAGAAACCCCGACGATCAAGCCGCGACTGGCCGGCGGATACTGCCCGCGCACCCCCGCGCAAGGAGCCTGCGTCTACGCCAACATCTGCGAGCACTGCCCCAACTTCCGCACCGAAGCAACATTCCTGCCCATCCTGGCCACCCAACGCGCCGACGCCGCAGCACTGGCCGCCGACGCCGACGCCCGCGGCTGGGGCGAAGAAGCCACCCGCCACCGCCGCCTGATCGAACGGCTCGACAAGCTGATGAACCAAACGGACACCCCATGACCGACGAACCCGCATCGAACAACACCGCCAACACGGCCGCGACGCGCTCACCCTGACCGGCCTGCAGGTTCAGATCGACCAACTCCGCCTCGCCCTGGAAGCCGTCGCCACCAACACACGCCGTCGCGAGGAACAACTCCGAAAACTCCACCGCTGCAACCGCGCCAAATAGCCGACCACGCCCGCAGGCGGCATCAAGATCAGCACGGATTAGCCGGATAACCACAGACCTGCGGCAAAGTCGAACGCTTCCACCAAACCCTCAAAAAATACCTGTCCGCCCAACCACCGGCGCACACCCGAATTGCAGCACCAACTCGACGATTTCCCGCACCTACTACAACCACACCCGCCCCCACCGGGCCCTCGGCCGACGCACCCCCATCCACGCCTTCCACGCCTTCCACGCCCGCCCCAAGGCCGTTCCCCGTGGCTACCACATCCCCCGCACTACCGAGTACGCACCGACAAAATCGACACCACCGGCTGCACCACGCTGCGCTACAACAGCCGCCTGCACCACATCGGACTCGGCCGCCAACTCGCCGACACCCTGCTCGACCCCAGCCGCGACTATCAGCCCGGCGTCAGACCGACCCGGACCACCGACCAAAACCAGATCACAAATGCAAGGATGTTCCGGGACTCCTGCCAACGATGTCCCGAGACACCACAGTAGTAGCCCCGATGGGAT
>CAZPZQ010000237.1:0-5580 GCA_964590745.1 uncultured Mycobacterium sp.
ACAGTTCCTCGAAGACCCGGCCGTCCTCATCGATGGACTCGACCACTTCCGCGATCGCGCCCACCGGTGCAGAACAACCCGCCTCCAGTTCGGCGAGCAGGGCTCGCTCCGCGGTGACCGCCATCCGGCTGTCGGTGTCGTCCAACTCCGCCAGCAGCTGCACCAGTGCGGTGTCGTCGCTGCGACACTCGATCGCGAGCGCCCCTTGCGCCGGGGCGGGCATCATCTGCACCGGCTCCAGCGTCTCGGTGATGACAATGCTCTAAGCTGTGCGGCCCGTCGCGGCGATGAAGTGCCCAGCACCGACCCGGCCGGCAACTCTGCCAGCACCAGCCCGTCGCGGGCCACCAGGGCGTCGCGCGGGTCCGCACGCCGCGGAATTGCCGCCACGACAAAGCGCGGGTCGGCGGCGGTGGGCAAATCCTTGTGCGAGTGCACCGCGGCGTCGACCCGACCGTCGGCGATGGCCTCGCGCAGCGCGGCGGTGAACACGCCGACTCCAAGGCTCGCGATCGGGCCGGACGACTGATCCCCGGCGGTGCTGATGATCACCAGTTCTGCGCGGTGGCCGTTGGCCACCAGGGCGTCGCGCACCGTCCCGGCCTGGGTGGTGGCCAATGCGCTGCGCCGAGTGCCGAGCCGGATCACACCCGCCAAGACGGCTCCACGGCGGCTACCGCCTGGACTCGGTGGCGCCGTCCGGCACCACCGGCAGTTCGCCCGCGGTGGCCAGCGCATCAACGGTCTGCGGGTCGAGCTCGAACAGTTCCCGCAGCGCCTCGGCGTAGCTGTCGCCGCCGGGTGAGCCGGCCAACTGTTTGACCCGCACGGTGGGCGCGTGCAGCAGCTTATCCACCACCCGGTGCACGGTGCGGGCTACTTCTTCGCGGTCGGCGCTGGCCAGGCCGGGCAGCCGGTGATCCAGGCGCAGCAACTCCGCGGTGACCACTTCGGCGGCCCGCTGGCGCAAGGCGGTCACCGTCGGCGTGACCTCGGCCATCCGTTGTCCGGCCAGGTAGGTCGCCACCTCGCGGACCACGATGGCGCGGGCGGCGTCGGCGTCGGCGGCCGCGACCCGTGCCGACGGCTCCCGCTGCACCCGTTCCATGTCGACGATCCACACGCCGGGAAGTCCGGCCGCCGCGGGGTCGACGTCGCGAGGCATGCCCAGGTCGCAGAGCACCAATGGGCGGGTGTGCTCGTCACGGTGGGTGTCGGCCAGCGCGTGGTGCACGTCGGCCAGCGACACCACCGGGTGCACCGCGCCGGTGCAGCTCACCGCCACATCGACATCCGACAGGGCGGCTGCGACCCGATCCAGGGTGAGCGCGTCGGCCGGGGTGCCGGCGTCCCGGATCTTGCCAGCCAGCCGCTGCGCGCGGACCATCGACCGGTTCACCACCTGAATCTGGCTGACGCCGGCGCGGCTCAGGTGCGCCGCCGACAGCGCCCCCATCGCTCCGGCGCCGATCACCGCCGCCGACTTACCGCGGAGCTCGCCCCCGGCCAACTGCCGACCGGCCACCTCCAGTGCCACCGACACCACCGACGCACCGGCCGCGTCGATACCGGTTTCCGAATGCACCTTTTTGCCGACCGAGAGCGCCTGCTGGGCCAGCTCGTGCAGCACCCGGCCGACGCTGCGGTTGGCTTCGGCGACGGCGTAGGCACGGCGCACCTGGCCCAGGACCTGCTGCTCGCCGACCACGGCTGAATCCAGACCGCTGGCGACCGCGAACAGATGCTCGACCGCGGCTTCGCTGTAGCGCACGTAGGCATATTTGGTCAGTTCGCCGATCGGCATGCCGGCGTGCTCGGAGAGCACCTGCCCGATCACCGACAGCCCGCCGTGAAACGCCTCCACCACGGCGTAGATCTCGACCCGGTTGCAGGTCGCCAGCATCATCGCCTCGGTCACCAGCGGCGACTGCAGCACCCGGTCGACGATCTTGACCTGGTCGGGTTCTTCGCCGCTGAGTTGTTCCAGAACGGAGACCGGGGCGCTGCGGTGCGAAACCCCGAAGAGCAAGACGCTCACCGCAGTATCACCTGGCCCGCTCCTTGCTGTCGCCAGTCAACAGACTGAATCCCTACGGTAAACGGTAACCAATCGGGCCACCAAATATGCTTGTTGTCCGTGCCGATCACCCGCGCTGCGCCAGGTCCGCGCGCAGCCTGGCTTCGTCGATCTCCCAGTAGCTGTGCTCGCGTCCGTCCAGCAGGATCACCGGCAGCCGGTCGCCGAATTCCGCGCGCAGCGCGGGATTGCCGGCGGCCGCCGCGGCGTCGACGTCGGTGGTGAACAAGGCGAAGTCCAGCTCGGTGGCCAGTTCGGCCAGCCGGGCGTGTACCCGAACGCAGACCGAGCAGCCGTCCCGGGTCAGCAGCTGCACCCGGGGCCGGTTCGGCGCTTTGCTGTCTCGAGTCACGCCGACCTGATGGTTTTGAGCGGGATGGTGTCCGGTGGCGGCCCGAATCGCGCGCGGAACCCTTGCACGGTGTAGCTGACCACGGTCGCGTTGGCGCGGGCGCGCACGGTGGAAGCGTGGGGTAACCGCACAAACGGTCCCAGCTCGCCGGAGTAGTCACCGTCGGTGCCGATCCTGAGCAGCCCGTCGCCCGCGCCCGCGGACTCCGGCACGATTTCCACCTCGCCGTCGGCGACGATGTAGATCAAGTCCTCGATGCTGCCCTGATCGAGCAGCACCGCGCCGCGGGTGAGCCGGACGGGTTGCGGTGTCCGGGGGGTTGGCGCGTGCGTCGGAACCAGCTGGATCACCGCGTCAGCCAGCGGCAGGACCCGGGTGTCGTGGGTGGCCACCACCACGATGCGGTCGCCGGCCGCCAGCGCCCGCAGCAGCCGCAGCACCTCTTCGGCGCGGATGAAGTCGAGTTGCGCGGTGGGTTCGTCGGCCAAGATCAGCGGCGCGTCCAAGGCGAGCGCGCGGGCCACCGCCACCCGTTGCTGTTGACCGCCGCTGAGATGACCGGGCCGGTGCGTCATCCGGTCGTGCAGGCCGACCCGGGTCAGCAGCTCGCGCGCGCGTTCCTGCGCCGCCCACTGGGTCCACCCGGCCGCCCACAACGGCACCATCACGTTCTCCGCCGCCGTCAGGCTGGCCACCAGGTTGAACGCTTGAAAGACGATCCCCACGGTGCGGCGCCGGTAGGCGGTCAGTTCGCGACCGGCCAGGGCGGTAACCTCGGTGGCTCCGAAGTGGATCTGGCCGCTGGTCGGGCTGAGGATGCCGCCCAGACACGACAACAAAGTGGTCTTGCCGCAACCGCTGGGGCCCAGCACCACCACCAGCGACCCGGCCGAGATCTGCAGATTCAGACCGTCGATCGGGCGAATCGCCTCCCCGCCGCTGACTGCGTACTCAGTGACCAGATCTGTGATGCGCAGATCACCCACGAAGCTACGGCCCCCCGAACGCCAGGACCGGGTCGACGGCTACCGCATGCCGCAGGCCCGCCAAGCTGGCCAATAGGCCGATCCCCACCGCCGTCACCAGCAGCCAGGCGAAAGCCGAGACGGTCACCGCCACCAGCATGGGAAACAGCGGCCCCAGCAGCACCGCCAGCAGCCCACCGAAGATCGCCGAGGCCACCGCCAGCAGCACCGCCTGCAGCGCAAGCCCGGCCAGCACCACCTCGGTGGTGACACCGAGGGCTTTGAACACCGCGAAGTCCCGGGTGCGTTCCAGCGCCGACAGGTAAATGAGTGATCCCACGATCAGAGCCGCAACCCCCCACAGCAGAACCGCCATGTATGACATCGCCAACCGGGCGCCGTGCAGCGGGCGCACCATGTCGTCGACCGTAGCGTGCCGATCCACCAGCCGGTAACCCGCGGGTAGCTGCGTCGGCGTACCACGCAGGCCGACGGCCGAAACCACGTGCTGGCCGGAGAACATCACCCGCTGCGCTCCGGCGACGGTCAGAAACGTGTTCGGTTGGCCGGCCAGGGTGGTGGACTTCTCGACTAATCCGACGACATGCACCTTCTCCGCGCCGACCTCGAGGTCGTCGCCGATGGATCGCCCCAGCGTGGTTGACACGGCGACCTCATCGGAATTCGACGGCGCCTTTCCTTTGGCGATGTCCGGCATGGCGCGCGCGGGCACGCCGTAGACGTTCACGTTCAGCGGCGCGCTGCGATCCTGCAGGATGGTGTTGCCGTAGACCACCGGAATCACCGATTCGACACCCGAGATCTTGGCGACCACCCCGGTTTCTCCTTCAGCGAACCGCGACGAGCCCATGAACGGGCCCACCGCGCCGGCCTCGATGAGATAGGTGTCGATGCCCAGCGAGGCGACCACCCGCTCGGCTTCCACCCGGAAACCGTGGGTCAGCCCGGTCAAGATGAGAGTCAGCGCAAACACCATTGCGGTGCCGACGGCCGCGACAATGAAACGCCGCTTCCGCCACTGCAGATCCCGCAATGCGGTGATCAACATCCGCATGGGCGCATGCTACTCAGTTCGCTTAGTTCGCCGAGCCACTCGCCGTCTCGGGAACGCCGGTCCACCGCGCTGAACGGTCGTTGACGCACTTCAACCCGGCTGCCGGATAGTGTTGATAGTGGTCCGCGACCGACGAGCGACGCATGGTGCACCGGGTACCGAGAGGAGGGTCCGCGATGGCTGCTGCCAAGCCCGACAGCGCGGACCCCGCCGACGGTGCCGGACTGGAGCCGCCGGCCGCGAACGCCAGCGCCGAGCGCGCGCTCCACGATGTGTCCACCCCGGCTGATGCCGACGACACTGGGCCGCCGGTCGACTTGACCGCCGCCGCATTCTTCGACGTGGACAACACCTTGGTGCAGGGGTCGACGATGCTGCATTTCGGCCGGGGACTGGCTGCTCGCGACTACTTCACCTACCGCGACGTGTTGGGTTTCATCTACGCGCAGGCCAAGTTTCGGTGGACCGGTCGGGAGAACAGCGACGAGGTCGCGGCCGGGCGCCGCCGGGCGCTGGCGTTCATCGAAGGCCGGCCCACCGCCGAACTGGTCGCCCTGGGCGAGGAGATCTACGACGAGATCATCGCCGACAAAATCTGGCCGGGCACCCGCGAACTGGCCCAGATGCACCTCGATGCCGGCCAGCAGGTGTGGCTGGTCACCGCCACGCCCTACGAACTCGCCGCCACCATCGCCCGCCGGCTGGGGCTGACCGGAGCGCTGGGCACCGTCGCCGAATCCATCGACGGGGTGTTCACCGGCAGGCTGGTCGGCGAGATTCTGCACGGTGTCGGCAAGGCGCACGCAGTGCGGTCGCTGGCCATTCGGGAGGGATTGAACCTCAAGCGGTGCACCGCGTATTCGGACAGCTTCAACGATGTGCCGATGTTGTCGCTGGTCGGCACCGCGGTAGCGGTCAACCCCGACGCTGCGCTGCGGGTGCTGGCGCGGGAACGCGGCTGGGAGATCCGCGATTTCCGCACCGCGCGCCGCGCGGCGCGAATCGGTGTCCCGTCGGCGCTGGCGCTGGGAGCGGCCGGCGGCGCCCTGGCTGCAGCCGTGTCGCGTCGCCACGAGCGCGCGTAGCGCGCGAGCGGCGCACCGACCGCATC
>CAZPZQ010000238.1:0-5579 GCA_964590745.1 uncultured Mycobacterium sp.
GCCCCGTCCGAGCGAATGGGCTTGAGGACCGGCGGGACCGGGAGGGGGACCGTGGAGACGCTGCCGACCATGCCGCCCTGGCACGTGCAGGAAAACAAGTGGCGGGCGGCTCGCTACGGGTTGGATGCGGTGATCATTCTGGACGCCGAGAGCAACGAGCGGTTGGTCACCGAAGATCTCGACGACCTGCTCACCCGGTTGCAGCCGGTGGCCAAAACTTTGGGCTGCACCGACGAATTAAGCGCCGTCTACGGCATTTACCGGCGCGGCGCCTCGTACCAGCGGCAGCGGCGGGTCGCCGAGGAGCACGATGGAGATCTGCGTCCGGTGGTTGACGCGTTGATCGCGGAACTGGACACCAAATGAGGGCCGAGCCCGTCACGTTGCCGATGTTCCCGCTGGAGTGGGTGCTGCTGCCCGGTGAGGAGCTTTCGCTGCGGATCTTCGAGTTGCGCTACACCAGGCTGGTGTCCGACTTGATGCACAGCACCGACCCGCGGTTCGGGGTGGTACTGATCTCCCGGGGCCGTGAGGTGGGTGGCGGCGAGCAGCGTTGCGACGTCGGCGCGGTGGCGACCATCACCGAATGCGTCGAACTCGGATCGGGCCGGTACCGATTGCGCTGCCTGACCGGCGAGCGGATCCGGGTTCGCGAATGGCTGCCGGACGATCCCTACCCGCAGGCGACGGTGGAAACCTGGCCGGATCAGCCGGGAGACGTCGTGAGCGACAGGCAGTTCCGTGCTATCGAGAACCGTATCATCGCGCTGCATGAGCGGATCGCCATCGCCCGGGGCTCACGATTCCTGCCGGGCCGCGACACGCTGCTGGGCACCC
This sequence comes from uncultured Mycobacterium sp., assembly GCA_964590745.1. Taxonomy (GTDB): domain Bacteria; phylum Actinomycetota; class Actinomycetes; order Mycobacteriales; family Mycobacteriaceae; genus Mycobacterium. The sequence continues at coordinate 838 of CAZPZQ010000238.1, forward strand.
GGCGGGGCCGCTCAGCCGACCCCGGGCAGCGGTTGTATTCGCTGGCCTGCCGGGTGCCGATGGGCGAAGCCGACCGGTATGCGGTGTTGTCTGCCGCCTCGGTCGGGGCTCGGCTCGCGGCACTGAGCGAGGCGGTGGAAACGGTCGCGGCGCGGGTGGAATTCCAGATCTCGGGGTAGTGCCCGGAATGACTCGGCCGCTCGCTGGCCGGCGAATTCATTGACCGTGCGTCGGCGGTTTTGACTGTGCACACCGGGCGGGCCCAAGCCCGCAGCACCGCCCTGGACGCACAACCAAACCCGTCAACTCACCCAGGCAGCCAAACCCCGCGAACCGTCACCGACCCAGGTGCTCAGCGTTTGGTGAGCGCGAACACCCGTATCTGGCGGTCGGTACGGGCGCGGTAGACGTCGTAGTTGCTGACGTAGTCGACGAACTTGTCGAAGATGCGGTCATGTTCGGACCCGGTCACCTGCGTCGCCGTTACCGGTATCTCCTTGCCGCCCATCGTGACCCAGGCATTCGGGTCGGCCAACAGGTTCAGCGCCCAGGCCGGGTGGTGCGCTTGACCGAAGTTGCTGCCCACCACGAACAGCCGATCGCCTTCGCGCATGTAGGCCAGCGGGATCTGGCGGCGTTGACCTGATTTGCGGCCGGTCGTGGTGAGCAGCAGCAACGGCACCCCGAGCGGACCGAAAACGGTGAACCGTCCGTTGCTGCGGCTCAACAACCAATGATCGACCGGTGTGAGTTTGCGTATCGACAACGAACCCAGCTTCGAACCGGCGATGACTCCCACCAGTCGCCGCACCAGCGGATGGTCGGTGCCCCAACGGACGTCCGGAAACGGATCTTCGGCCATACCCCGCATTATTCACCGCCGGCGGGTGGCTGGCGCAGTTTTGCCCGCCGCCGCAGCGATCCGCCGGAGCACCAGGCGAACCACGACGCGGTGCGCCCCGGTGCCGATGACCAGCGCTCGATAGACCTTGCCGCGCAGCCCCCGAAACGTCGCCCACGTCGCCGAGCGCACTCGGGTACCCGCAGGGCCGACCTCGTCCAGCTCGAACGAGGTCTGTGCGCGCGAGGCATCGACCGTTGTGGCATGCTCGTCGATATAGGATAACTGTTTCATATAGGGGGACCATACTAGAACATGGCACCGCCACGGAAGCACGACACCGATGCGATCCTGGATGCCACCCGGGCCGTGGTGCTCGCCGACGGGCCGCGCGCGGCCAGCGTCGCGGCGATCGCCCAAGCCAGCGGCGCCCCGGCGGGCACCCTGTATCACCGGTTCGGCAACCGCAACGGCATCTTGGCCGCCGCCTGGCTGCGCGCGCTGGAGCGGTTCCAGTCCCGGGCGATGGCTGCTGCCGCCGATACACCGGCTGAGACCGCGGTCGCGATGGCGGTGGCCGCGGTCGGCTTCGCGCGGGCCCGTCCCGACGATGCGCGGTTGTTGGTGACGGTCCGGCCTGACGACGTGCTCGACGGCGAGCCCGATGCTGTCTTCCGGGAGACGCTGGCCGCGATGAACGCTCCGCTGTTGCGGCGGATCGACGACCTGGCCCGACAGCTCTATGGAACAAGTGACCCGCGGTCCGTCGACGCCGTCACCCGGGCGGTAGCCGATCTGCCGTATGCGGCGGTTCGCCGCCATGCCCACGCCGAGCAGATGCCGTCCTGGCTGGACGACGACATCGCGGCGGCCGCGCGGGCGATGCTCGCCGGTTATCGGCCGTGAGCCGAGCGCTATGTGAGACTGTCGACCGTGACGGACATCGCGTTCACCGCCATCTCGCCGATTGTTCCGGTCCGGAATCTCGATGCCGCCCTACAGCGCTATCGTCGGCTCGGGTTCGTGGTGCGCGCCTACCCCGGGTCCGATCGTTACGGCTTCGCTGACCGCGGCTTGGTCTCGCTGCACTTGTCCGAATGGGCCGAACACGATCCGCGGCATACCGCCGCCAGCGTCTACCTGTACGTCAGCGACGCCGACGCCGTCTACGCGGAGTGGAAGCAGTCCGGAGTCGACGGACGCTTTGTTGAACCGCGCGACACGCCGTACCAGCTCAGGGAATTCGCCTACGTCGATCCGGACGGCACCGCACACCGCGTCGGCTCACCGTTGGTCGAAAAGGTTGTCAGCGCCAGCCGGGTCATCGCGGCGTCGGCCGACCGAATCTTCGAGTTGATCGCCGACCCGGCTGCGCAGCCGCGCTGGGACGCCAACGACAATCTGGCCGAAGCCGAAGCCGGGCAACGGGTGCACGCCGTCGGCGATGTGTTCGCCATGACGCTCACGCTCGGCGTCGTCCGAGAGAACCATGTGGTGGAGTTCGACGAAGGACGCCGGATCGCGTGGCGGCCGGCCGAGCCCGGCCAACCGCCGCCGGGCCACCTGTGGCGCTGGGAGTTGGAGCCGATCGACTCGGCACACACTCGGGTCACCCACACCTACGACTGGTCGCGGCTGACCGATCCGAACCGCTTCGAGCGGGCTCGGCTCACCACAGCGGCGAAATTACAGGCGTCGGTGTCGAAGTTGGCTGAGCTCGCCGAGCGTCGCTAAGGGTTGATGCGCCCGGGCGAGCCGCCGGTTTATCCACAGTGCGACGTTTGTCCACAGCCGCGGGTTTGAGTGACCATCCGTGTCGGACCCTCTCGATACAATCGTACGTATGTTCGATACGATGTTTCCCGACCTCGACGAACTCGCTGGCGCCCACGAAAGCCTGCTGGTCGCCGCGGTCACCGGGTGGGCCCAGATCGAAGCCGCCGCCGCGGCGCGACGGCTGGCGGCGATCGCCGAGCTGGTGGCCCGCCGCGGCCTCAACCCCGCCACGGCGAACTGGGCCTGCGATGACTGGGATGCCACCGCCGCCGAGGTGGCCGGCGCCCTGCACCTCACGCACGGCAAGGCCTCCGGGCAGATGTATCTGGCCGCCGCGCTGCGTGATCGGCTGCCGCGGGTCGCCGAAGTGTTCGCCGAAGGGATGCTCAACGCGTCGCTGGTGGCCACCATCGCCTGGCACACCATGCTGGTCACCGACGACGAAGCCCTGGCACTCATCGACAAAGCTTTAGCCGACGACGCGCTGCGCTACGGGCCGCTGTCGGCGAGGAAAACCTCCGACGCCATCGACGTCATCGTCGATCAATACGATCCCGGTGCGCTGCGACGCACCCGTAGCCACGCCCGCAGCCGCGATGTGGTGATCGACACTGCCAACACCCGCAATGGCACCACCCCGTTGTGGGGCAGCCTGTATGCCACCGACGCCGAACTGCTGGACCGGCGGCTGACCGCCATGGCCCACGACGTCTGCGATGAGGATCCGCGCACCATCGCCCAGCGTCGCGCCGACGCGCTCGGCGTGCTGGCTGCCGGCGGCGAGCGGCTGGTCTGCGGCTGCGGAAAACCCGACTGTGCGGCCGCCGACGCTGCCGGCCAACCCAACGGCGTCATCATTCACGTTGTCGCCGATAGCACCACCGTGGACACCCCGGTCGATCCGCACCACAACGGCGAAGACCCGTTGTCACGCCCGATCACCTCGGAGATGACCCGGGCCGAGGCGTTGGCACCCGACCCCGATCCCGAGCCGCCGGCGGTGAAAACCCGGCCGGCACAGCTGCTCGGCGGCACCCTCATCCCGGCGCCACTATTGGCCGAACTCATTCGCACCGGCGCCAAAATCCGGCCCGTCCAACCGGTTGCCGCCGACAGCTCAGCTGAATCCGGCTACCGCCCGTCGACCGCCCTGGATGAATTCGTCCGGTGCCGCGATCTAACCTGCCGCTTCCCTGGATGTGACCGGCCAGCCGAATTTTGCGACATCGACCATACGATCCCGTATCACCGGGGCGGCCTTACCCATGCGTCGAATCTGAAATGTGTTTGTCGAAAGCATCATTTACTGAAAACCTTTTGGGGCTGGCAGGACCAACAGTTTCCCGACGGCACCGTGGTGTGGACCAGCCCGGGCGGGCATACTTACACCACCCATCCCGGCAGCCGGCTACTGTTTCCCCGCTTGTGCATGCCCACCGGCCAATTACCTTCTCCCGCACCAGCACAGCCAACCAGCGGGGATCGCACCTTGATGATGCCGCTGCGGAAACGCACCCGCGCCCAAAACCGTGCCCGCCGCATTGCCGCCGAACGGGCCCTCAACGCCGCTCATGTCGCCGAACGCAATAAACCTCCACCCTTTTAGCCGGTGTCACCGACTTTGAGTAAACCCCCGCAACGCCTCCATTTGAGCGGGATCCAATGAGGGCCGGACGGTTTGGCGCGCTGCGCTGATATCGGCCAGGGTGACGTCGGCGGCGTCGATGGACCGGCGCATCGCGGTCAGCGCGGCCTCGCGCAACAGCGCCACACAGTCGGCGGCGCTGTAGCCGTCCAGATCGGCTGCCAACTCGTCGAAGTCGACGTCGTCGTGCACCGGCACCGACTTGCCGGCCACCCGCAAGATGTCGCGGCGGGCGTCGGCGTCCGGCGGTTCGACGAACACCAGCTTCTCCAGCCGGCCCGGGCGCAGCAGCGCCGGGTCGACCAGATCGGGGCGATTAGTGGCACCGATGACCACCACGTCGCGCAGCGGCTCGACACCGTCCAGCTCGGTCAACAGCGCCGCCACCACCCGGTCGGTCACGCCGGAATCGACGCTTTGGCCGCGTCGCGGCGCCAGCGCGTCGATCTCGTCGAGAAAGACCAGCGACGGCGCGGAGTC
>CAZPZQ010000239.1:0-5558 GCA_964590745.1 uncultured Mycobacterium sp.
GGTGTGCTGGAAGCCGTGGGTGTTCTCCTCGACCTTGTCGAACACGATGACGGTGTCGTAGATGGAGAAACCCAGGATGGTCATCAGGCCAATCACCATGGCCGGGGTGACCTCGAACCCGACCAGAGAATAAATTCCGGCGGTGACGATCACGTCGAAGAACATCGACGCCATGGCGGAGATCGTCATGTACCGCTCGTAGCGCACGGTGATGTACAGCGATGCGAGCACCAAGAACACCACCAGGGCGATGGCCGCCTTCTTGGTGATCTGGCCGCCCCAGGTTTCCGACACCGCGGAATCGCTGATCGCCTGCTTGCTGGGCATGCCGTCGGCGCCTTCGGGCTGGAATGCGTCGAACAACGCGTCTTTGAGCTGGTTCGTTTGTTCGTTGGTCAGCGTTTCGGTGCGGATCTGCACCGTCGCCGAAGCGCCGCTACCGACGATGACCACCGACTCGGGGCTGCTGCCGACCGTTGTGCGGAAGACATCTTCGACCTGGCTGACGCTGACTTGTTGGTCTCCGATGCCGCGCGGGAAGGACACCTTGGTGCCGCCGGCGAAGTCGATACCGAAGGTAAATCCGCGGATCACGATGCTGGCGACCGCGATCGCGACCATGGCACCGCTGACCGCATACCAGAGCCGGCGATGGCCGATCACCTCGAATGCGCCGGTGCCGGTGTAAAGCCGAGACAGGAAGCTGTGGTGCGGCAACTGGCCGGCATTGTCCGCATTGTCGCGACGTGTTTCCTCGGTGGCGGTGTCGGTGTCGGTCAGTTCAACCGCCGTCCCGGTTTTCTCCTCGCCGCCATCGGTGCGGCCATCGTCGGTGTTCGATCCGGAGGTCATCTCGCTATACCCGTCCCGTCGCATGGGCGGCCCGTCGCTCGCGGGCAACCTGCTGCACCGCTCCGAGACCGTTGAACGCCGGCTTGGCCATGGTCGGTGATTTGGACGCCAGGTAGACCAGCGGCCAGGTCACCAAGAACACCACCACCAGGTCGAGGACGGTGGTCAAGCCCAGCGTGAACGCGAAGCCCTTGACCTGGCCGACCGCCAGGACATACAGCACCGCGGCGGCCAGGAAGGTGACGGCGTTGCCGGAGACGATCGTCTTGCGGGCGCGGGCCCAGCCGCGCGGCACCGACGACCGGAACGAACGGCCTTCCCGGATCTCGTCTTTGATGCGTTCGAAATACACTACGAACGAATCGGCGGTGGTACCGATACCGATGATCAGACCGGCGATGCCGGCCAGGTCGAGGGTGTAGCCGATATATCGGCCCAGCAACACGAGGATGGCGTAAACCATTGCGCCGGTAGCGATCAACGACAGCGCAGTGAGCACGCCCAACACCCGGTAATACAGCAGCGAGTACACCAAAACCAACACCAGGCCGATCGCACCGGCGATCAAGCCGGCCCGAAGCGACGTCAAACCCAAAGTGGCCGAAACCGTTTCGGCTTCCGAGGACTCGAAGGACAGCGGCAGCGACCCGTACTTCAAGACGTTGGCCAACTGACGTGCGCTCTCGGCGGTGAACGGCGGGTTGCCGCCGTCGATCCTGGTTCGGCCGCCGGGGATGGCCTCCCGGATCTGCGGCGCGCTCACCACCTGGGAGTCCAGCGTGAACGCCGTCTGGGTGCCGATGTGCGACGCGGTGAAGTCCGCCCAGGTGTCCGCGGCACCGCTTTTGAACACCAACTGAACGACATAGCCACCGCTCTGCTGGTCCAAGCCCGAACTGGCGTCGGCGATCTGGTCACCGCTGATGATCGACGGGGCCAGCAGATAAGCAGTCTGGTGGTCCTGTGAACAGGTGACCAACGGCAGATCCGGGTCGTCGTTGCCGGCCAGCACGTCGTCCTCGTCGCAGCGGGTGGCCTGGATTTGCAGCGCAAACGACTGCACCAGCTTGTTGTCGCTCTGTCGCAACTTCTGCTCGGCAGCGATCCGGCTGGCGAGGTCATGCTGCTGCCCCGGCGGTCCGGGTACTGGTGAGCCGGGTGTTGCCGATTGTCCGGGTGCTTCCGATGCACCCGGCGGCACGCCGGGTGCTGGCGAATCGGGTGCGGCCGGGGCCGTCGGGGTGGCCGGCGTTGGGGTCGGGACCGGCTCCTGCGGATACGGGCGGGGCTGCGCAGGCGGTGCGCCCGGCGCTTCTTGGGCAGGTGGCGGCAGGCCGGGAACCCCGGGCAACCCCGGCGAACCCGGCAAGCCGGGCAGACCGGGAGACCCGGGCAGACCCGGCGAGGCCGGTGAACCCGGCATTCCCGGCGCACCGGGCAGCCCGGGCGAACCCGGCAATCCGGGCAGGCCAGGGCTACGGGGTACGCCTGACTCGGATGCCTCGTGCGCCGGCATGGCGTTGATCACCGGCCGAATGTAGAGCCGCGCGGTTTGACCCAGGGTGCGGGCTTCGTTGCCGTCGCTGCCGGGCACCGTGATGACCAGGTTGTCGCCGTCGATGACCACCTCCGAGCCGGACACCCCGAGGCCGTTGACCCGTGCACTGATGATCTGCTGCGCCTGATTCAGCGCGTCGCGGGTCGGTCGGGAACCGTCCGGTGTGCGCGCGGTCAACGTGACCCGGGTGCCGCCCTGCAAGTCGATGCCGAGCTTGGGCTCAGCAAGTTTGTCTCCGGTCAAAAACACCAGCAGGTAGCTGCCAACCAGCAGCGCGAGAAAGACCGACAGGTAGCGGGCAGGACGCACCGGCGCCGAAGGCGATGCCACGTTGTTGAATCTCCTTCGCTCATTGCCCGATCCGCTGCCGCGGCCGTTCCGCTTATCGTCTTATCCGCGTCATTGTGCACCCGGCGACCGGTTCAGCGACTCCCGCAAAGGGTACGTGTCGGTGTGCGAACCCTAATCCCTGGGCAGCCGATCCACCTCGGCGAGTGCTTCGGTGTCGGTTGCGGCCGACAGGCCGGCCACGGATTCGTCACCGGGGTCGCCGTCCGGTTCGATCCGCTCTCGAATCGCCAGCTTCATCCACGTCGTCACCACGCCGGGCGCTATCTCCAAGTCCACCGTGTCGTCGGTGATGGCGGTGATGGTGGCCTGCAGGCCGGACGTGGTGTGCACCTGGTCTCCGATGCGCAGCGACTCGTGCAGTTCGATGGTGGCTTCCATCGCCCGCTTCTGCCGGCGCGACGCGAAGAACATGAATGCAGCCAGGACGACGAGCAGCGGCAAGAAGGCGACCATGTTGTTCATGACGGCTATCAATCCTTTGTCTGGTCTTTTGGTTCTGTCGGGCTTTCGGGGCGATCGGTGACAGTTAAGTGACCAGTGTGCCACTGCCATCGTGCGGTTCGCCGACCGCGTCCACGAGGATTGTTCAGCGAGTGTGAAACGGTTGCGAGTTCTGGGCCGAATTTTCGCAATGGCTTCACGTTCGGCGAAAAGGCAACGGCGACGGCCCGGCCACATAAGCTGACCGCAGTCCGGAGTCGATGTCCAAGCCAACTCGGTTGGAGGGCTGATGAGAAAACTAGTTGGCCATCTAGTCGCCGTCGTTGCGTTGGCCGGTGCGCCGGTGACGGTCGGCCCGGCCGCATGGCCGGCGACGGGTTCGGCGGCGCCGCTGAATTGCGCGCCCGGCGAATGGTGGGACCCGACCGGCAACGTGTGCCGGCCACTGGGTGTGGGACCGCAGCCGCTGAACTGCGCGGCCGGTGAATGGTGGGATCCCACTGCCAACGTGTGCCGGCCGCTCGGTGTCGGACCGCAGCCGCTGAACTGTGAAAACGGCTGGTGGTGGGACCCGACGACCAACGCGTGCGCGCCGCCGGTGGTACCGCCCTCCCCCTGACGCCACTGCGGGCCGGCGGTGCGTGGCTAGGCTCGGGTTAGCCCCCGGTTAGCCCCGCCGCCCCGCAGCAGACAGGAGGAAACCCACAGTGTCACCGCTTGAGCAGAGTCGCCACCTGGCCACCGAGATCCCCGGTCCCGCGTCACAGCAACTGGCCCGGCGCCGCGCCGCCGCGGTGGCCCGCGGCGTCGCTAGCGCCATGCCGGTCTACGCAACCCGGGCCGGCGGCGGCATCGTCGAGGACGTCGACGGTAACCGGCTGATCGACTTGGCCGCGGGCATCGGGGTGACCACGGTGGGCAACGCAGCCGCCCGCGTGGTGGACGCGGTGCGCGCCCAAGCCGACGATTTCACCCACACCAGCTTCATGACCACGCCGTACGAGGCCTATGTCGCGGTCGCCGAACAGCTCAACCGGCTCGCCCCCGGTGCCGGGGAGAAGCGTTCGGTGCTGTTCAACTCCGGTGCCGAGGCAGTGGAAAACGCGATCAAGATCGCCCGCTCGTACAGTCATAAACCCGCGGTGGTGGCGTTCGACCACGCCTTCCACGGCCGCACCAACCTGACCATGGCGCTGACCGCCAAGTCCATGCCGTACAAAAGCGGCTTCGGACCGTTCGCACCGGAGATCTACCGCGCACCGATGTCGTACCCGTACCGGGACGGGTTGATCGACAAGGAGTTGGCCGCCGACGGCGAGCAGGCCGCGGCGCGGGCCATCGGCGTGATCGACAAGCAGATCGGTGCGGAGAACCTGGCCGCGCTGCTCATCGAGCCGATCCAGGGCGAGGGCGGGTTCATCGTTCCGGCCGACGGGTTCCTGCCGACCCTGCTGGCCTGGTGCCGGGATAACGACGTGGTATTCATCGCCGACGAGGTGCAGACCGGCTTCGCCCGCACCGGCGCGATGTTCGCCTGCGAGCACGAAGGCGTCGAACCCGACCTGATCTGCACCGCCAAAGCCATCGGCGGTGGACTGCCGTTGTCGGCGGTGACCGGCCGCGCCGAGATCATGGACGCCCCGCAGGTCAGCGCTCTAGGCGGCACGTGCGGCGGCAACCCGGTGGCCTGTGCGGCGGCGCTGGCGGTCATCGCCACCATCGAATCGGACGGTTTGATCGAGCGGGCGCGACAGATCGAGCGGCTCGCCATGGACCGGCTGAGCCGGCTGCAGGCCGAAGACGACCGGATCGGCGACGTGCGCGGCCGCGGCGCCATGATCGCGGTGGAACTGGTGCGGTCCGGCACCGCGGACCCCGACCCGGAGCTGACCGCCAAGCTGGTCGCGGCGGTCCGCGCCGCCGGGGTGATCATCTTGACCTGCGGGACGTTTTCCAACGTGGTGCGCTTGCTGCCGCCGTTGACCATCAGCGACGAGTTGTTGAGCGAAGCGCTCGATGTGCTGGCCGGGACGCTGTCCCGGTTGTGACGCGGTTAGCCGGCCTCGGAAGAGCCGCTGCGGCGGCGCCGACGGAACAGACCGCGCCGCCCCGACTCGGCCGAGCGCGCCGGCACCACATCGGTGATCGCGTCGGGCGACGTGTCGACCGGCCGGTTCGCCGCATCCCGTGCGCTCATCAACACCGTGGAAAACGTGTTGCCCACCACGAACCAGCTTCCGGCCAGCACGGCCAGCCACCCACCGGTCATCGCGGCCGAAACAACCAACATCAAACCGCCGGCTAGGGCCAGCACGCCCGGCAGCACTTCCAGCCAACCGCGGGCCGCAGTCCATGC
>CAZPZQ010000240.1:0-5530 GCA_964590745.1 uncultured Mycobacterium sp.
TACATGCGGGGACGCACTTTGAATGACGCGTTCATCATCCTCGACGAGGCGCAGAACACCACCGCCGAGCAGATGAAAATGTTCTTGACCCGACTGGGTTTCGGCTCCAAGGTGGTGGTCACCGGCGACATCACCCAGATCGACCTGCCCGGCGGTTCCCGGTCCGGCCTGCGCGCTGCCGTCGACATCCTCGACGGCATCGACGATATCCACGTTGCCGAGCTGACCAGCCTCGACGTGGTGCGGCACCGGCTGGTCTCGGAAATCGTGGACGCCTACTCAAGGCACGAAGCCAAACATGACGCGAAACCCGAGCAAGCCGGCCTGGTGATGAACCGGGCGGCTCGGCGCGCGGCCGGCGCCCGCTCGCGTCGGTGACGACTGCGGTGGGCTCGCGGTGAGCATCGAAGTATCCAACGAGTCGGGTTTCGACGTCTCGGAGATCGAACTGATCAGCGTCGCCCGGTTTGTGCTGGATCGGATGAAGGTCAACCCGGGCGCCGAGCTGTCCATGGTGCTGCTGGACACCCCGGCGATGGCCGACCTGCACATGCGCTGGATGGACCTGCCGGGCCCCACCGACGTGATGAGCTTCCCGATGGACGAACTGGAGCCCGGCGGGCGCCCGGATGCGCCCGAGCCCGGACCGACGATGCTCGGCGACATTGTGTTGTGTCCGGAGTTCGCCGCTAACCAGGCCGCAGCCGCCGGCCATTCGTTGGGACACGAGTTGGCGCTGCTCACCGTGCACGGTGTATTGCATTTGCTGGGCTACGACCATGCCGAGCCGGAAGAAGAACGCGAGATGTTCGCGCTGCAGCGGCGGTTGCTGGAAGACTGGGTGGCTGACCAAGTGCAGGCTTACCGGCTGGAGGCCCAGACCGAGAAGGACCGCCGGTTGCTGGACAAGTCAAGGTATTTCGACGAGCCGTGACCGGAACGTGGCTGTTGTTCAGCGTGATCGCGCTGATCGGCCTGGGCGGTTTGTTCGCGGCGGTCGACGCGGCTATCAGCACGGTGTCGCTGGCCCGGGTCGAAGAACTGGTGCGCGACGGGCGTCCCGGCGCGACTTGGCTTTCCACGGTGATGGCCGAGCGGGCAACCTACGTCAATCTGGTTGTGCTGCTGCGGATCATCTGCGAGATCACCGCGACGGCGTTGCTGGTGTTTTTGCTGCACGCCGTGCTTGGCCTGGACTGGGGCTTGTTCGCCGCCGCTGCGACCATGGTGGTGGTCAGTTTCGTCGTGATCGGGGTGGGGCCGCGCACTCTGGGCCGACAGCACGCTTACTCGATCGCATTGGCGACCGCGCTTCCGCTGCAAGTGATCTCGGTGATGCTTACTCCGGTGAGCCGGCTGCTCGTGGTGCTGGGGAACGCACTGACCCCGGGCCGCGGTTTTCGCAACGGGCCGTTCGCCTCGGAGATCGAGTTGCGCGAAGTCGTCGACCTGGCCCAGCAGCGCGGCGTGGTCGCCGCCGAGGAGCGGCGGATGATCCAGTCGGTGTTCGAACTCGGCGACACCCCGGCTCGCGAGGTCATGGTGCCGCGTACCGAGATGGTCTGGATCGAACAGGACAAGTCAGCCGGGCAGGCCACCTCTCTGGCGGTGCGCAGCGGCTACTCACGCATCCCGGTGATCGGTGAGAATGTCGACGACATCCTCGGCGTGGTGTATCTGAAAGACTTGGTCCGCCAGACTTATTACTCCGCCACCGGGGGCCGGGAAACCACGGTGGCCGAGGTGATGCGTCCGGCTGTGTTCGTGCCGGACTCCAAGCCGCTGGATGCGCTGCTGCACGACATGCAGCGCAACCGCTATCACATGGCGCTGCTGGTGAACGAGTACGGGGCGATAGCGGGGCTGGTGACCATTGAAGACGTGCTGGAGGAGATCGTCGGGGAGATCGCCGACGAGTACGACCAGAATGAGATCGCCCCGATTGTACGGCTGAGCGACCATACGTTTCGGGTATCGGCGCGGCTGCCGATCGAGGATCTGGGCGAGCTGTGCGGCGTGCAGTTCGCGTCGGATCTCGACGTGGACACCGTCGGCGGCCTGCTGGCCTTGGAGATGGGCCGGGTGCCGCTGCCGGGAGTCGAGGTAGTGTCGCACGGGCTGCGGCTCCATGCCGAAGGCAGCCGGGATAGCCGCGGGCGGCTGCGGATCTGCACCGTTTTGGTCAGCCCGACGGCAATCGACGCCGAGGAGGCCGCTGATGCGGGATAACCGGCTGGACGCCGAAGACGCCAAGCTGGTGGCACTGGCCCGCGGTGCGATGGGCCGGGCCGGTGCGGACAGCGGTGCCGCGGTGCGTGACCGGGACGGCCGCAGCTATGCGGCGGCCCCGGTCGAGTTGGTGTCGCTGCGACTGTCGGCGCTGCAGGCCGCGGTTTGTGCGGCGGTGTCCAGCGGCGCCACCGGCCTGGAAGTCGTCGCACTGGTCGGCGGATCGGCTGACGACGCAGGTATCGCCGCGGTGCGGGAGGTGTCGCCCCCCGCGGTGGTTATCTTGCCCTATCGCGCGGGCCAGCCGGTGTGTGGGCGCCTACCTTCACCCCGCGCCAAAAAACCGCCCGAAAAATCGCAACGGCTTCACGTTCGGCGCGAGGGTAACCACCGTGAGCGAGTTCCGTTCCGGGTTCGTGTGTTTGGTTGGCCGTCCCAACACCGGCAAGTCGACGCTCACCAATGCCCTGGTCGGGGCGAAGGTGGCGATCACGTCCACTCGGCCGCAGACCACCCGGCACACCATCCGCGGCATCGTGCATCGGGAAGACTTCCAGATCATCCTGGTCGACACCCCCGGGCTGCACCGGCCGCGCACCCTGTTGGGTAAGCGGCTGAACGACCTGGTCCGGGACACCTACGCCGAGGTCGACGTGATCGCGCTGTGCATCCCCGCCGACGAGGCGATCGGACCGGGGGACCGGTGGATCGTCGCGCAGATTCAGTCCGTCGCTGCCACAACCACCCTGGTCGTGGTCGTCACCAAGATCGACAAGGTGTCCCGCGACCGGGTGGCCGCCCAACTGGCCGCGGTCGCCGAACTGGTACCCGGCGCGGAGGTCGTCCCGGTGTCGGCGGTCACCGGTGAACAGGTCGACGTCCTCATCGACGTGCTGGCCGCGGCGTTGCCGCCCGGTCCGGCGTTCTACCCGCACGGCGAACTGACCGATCAGCCCGAGGAGGTGCTGATGGCTGAGTTCATCCGCGAGGCCGCGTTGGAGGGCGTGCGTGAAGAGCTGCCACATTCGCTGGCGGTGGTGATCGAGGACGTCGAGAAACGCGAGCGCGGCGCCGATCAGGACGACCTGATCGACGTGTATGCGGTGCTCTATGTCGAACGGGACAGCCAAAAGGGCATCGTGATCGGCCGGGGCGGTGCCCGGTTGCGCGAGGTGGGCACCGTCGCGCGCGCTCAGATCGAGAAGCTGCTGGGCACCAAGGTGTTTTTGGACCTGCGGGTCAAAGTGGCCAAGAACTGGCAGCGCGACCCGAAACAGCTTGGCCGCCTGGGCTTTTAAACGCCAGCCCGGGTGGCCACGCGGGCGGCTCCGTGCTGGGTGAGCAGGCGTGTCCCCGGTCGCTGGCCCGCGATACCGCTGGTTTCGGTGCGCGCTCGCGGCACCCCCGCGCCGGATCGAAACGCGGAGCGGGGACACCGACGCCCGAACTGGGTGCCGATTAGGTAGATTCCGGGGGTGCCGGTTAGCAAGTCGTGGGTTGTCGCCATAACCACAGCCATCTGCGCCGGGTGGCTGGTCGGCTGCGGCGGGAGCCACCACCAGCCGATCGACACCAGCAACGTGTTCAGGGTCGAATCCAGCCTCGGCGAGGGATTCAAAACCAAAACCAAGGGCCCCACCGACATCAACCCGAAGATGCTCGGGCCGGAGAAGCTGCCGCAGGGTGTGACGTTCGACCCGGACGACTGTAAGGATTACGTGTCCGGCGGGCGGCTGCCCAAAGGCACCCGGGGCCGCATGTCGGTGCTATCGGCGGAAGGTGAGGGCAACCGGTTCACCGTGATCGCCGTGCAGGCCGACAGTGACGTGCCGTTCGACACCGAGACAGCCAAGCGGTGCGCGCATGTCACCTTCGAGGCCGGGAAGGTGACCGGCTACATCGACGAGGTCGATGCGCCGCACATCGACGGCGCTACCACAGTGGGCTCGCACCGCCAGGTCGAGATCACCGTCGCCGAGGCACAGCACTCCAGTGAGGTGTACAGTTTCGCGGCCTACCTCGGCGACTGGATGGTGCTGGTTACCGCCAGTCCGCTGCGGGCCAAAGGCCAGCCGGCTCCGCCGATCGACACCGATCGGGCCCGCCAACTGCTTACCGACTCGGTGTCGGCGCTGCGCGATTAGCGCCTGGGCACCGTGGCGCTATCCCACCACGGCGCCGGTTGTTTGGCCGCCCAGCCGCTGACCCCCTCCAACTCGGCGGCCAGCGACACCAGCAGGCCCTCACTGTTGGCCGGCCCCATCAGCTGCACACCGACCGGCAGGCCCGCGGAGGTGAACCCGGCTGGCACGTTGATCGACGGCCAGCCCAGCACATTCCACGGCCAGGTCAGCGGGCAGGCCGCAATCATCGCCCGGTCGGTGCCCCAGCTGCCCAATTCGTCGAAGGCGTGCAGCCGCGCTGGCGGTAGAGCGGTGGTCGGCGCCAGCACTACGTCGACGATGCGGAAGATCGACCCGATCCGGCGCTGGTCTTTGGCTTCGTGGGCGCGGGCGTTGCGCAGCATTGCCTGCGACAGCAGCCGGCCGGTGCGCATGTTGGCCACCGTGCGCGGGTCCCAGTCGACTCCGTCACCGAGCCGCGCCGCCCAGGTGAGCAGCCCAGCTGTGGAGCGGCACAGGAAGTTCCAGGACAGTCGGGGCCCGTAATCGGGATTGCCGGCCAGCACGGTGTGGCCGAGCAGCCGCAGCCGATCGGCCACCGACTGCAGCGCGATCCGGATCCCCGGGTGCAGCCGGGCCGGGAAGCCGGTGTAGGGCAGCCGGGTCGACATCGCGATCCGAAGCCGACCCGGCGCAGTGCCGACGTAGTCGGATACCTTCACCGGCGGCGGCTTATGCCGATCGCCGTCGACGTTGCCGGAGGCGGCGTCCAGCACCAGCGCCGCGTCGGCCACGGTGCGGGCCAACACGCCGTTGGCGGTGATCCCGTTGAACACTTCGGGCAGCGGCCAGGTGGAGATGCGGCCGCGCTGCGGCTTGATGCCGACCAGGTGGGTCCAGGCCGCCGGGATGCGAATACTGCCAGCCCCGTCGGAACCGATCGCCGCGGTGACCAGCCCGGCGGCCACCGCCACAGCGCTGCCGCCCGACGAGCCGCCCGGGGTGTGCCGTTCCGACCACGGGTTACGGGTGTGGCCGAAGCCGGGACCGCTGGTGAACGGCCACTGGCCGAGCTCGCAGGTGTTGGTCTTGCCGACGATCACCGCGCCGGCGGCCCGCAGCCGGCGCACCACCTCGGCGGTGGTGGTGGCCGGCTCGACCCGGCCGGAGGTGCCGCA
>CAZPZQ010000241.1:0-5529 GCA_964590745.1 uncultured Mycobacterium sp.
AGACACGCGAGGCAAAACCGGATGCGGGTAAGTCCGCCCGTATCGCTGAATTGCAGCGTGACACCGCAGGAGTGATTCATGGCTGTCAAGATCAAGCTCACCCGGCTTGGCAAGATCCGCATCCCTCAGTACCGCATCACCGTCGCGGATGCCCGCACCCGCCGCGATGGCCGCGCCATCGAGGTCATCGGCCGTTACCACCCGAAAGAAGAGCCGAGCCTGATCGAGATCAATTCTGAGCGTGCCCAGTACTGGCTGTCGGTGGGCGCCCAGCCCACCGAACCGGTGCTCAAACTGTTGAAGATCACCGGTGACTGGCAGAAGTTCAAAGGGCTGCCGGGTGCTGAAGGCAAACTGAAGGTCAAGCCGCCCAAGCCAACTAAGCTGGAATTGTTCAACGCCGCGCTGGCCGAAGCAGAGGGCCGTCCCACCACCGAGGCCGCCACGCCCAAGAAGAAGAAGGCTGTCAAGGCGGACGCGGCCAAGAAGACAGCCAAGAAGGGCGCGGCGGAGAAGGCGGAAAAGGAGGAGACCGAACCGGAGGTCGCGCCGCTCGCCGAAAGCGCCCCCGCCGCCGACAGCGACACCACCGCCGGCACCGACGCCGAGGCGGCTGCGCCGGCCGATGCTGGCGAAGCAGCGGCCGAACCGCCGGCCGAGAGCTGACCCGCGATGAGTACGGTCGTGGTGGACGCGGTCGAACACTTGGTGCGCGGGATCGTCGACAACCCCGACGATGTGCGCGTCGACCTGGTGACCAACCGGCGCGGACGCACCGTCGAAGTGCATGTTCATCCCGAAGACTTGGGCAAGGTGATCGGACGCGGGGGACGCACCGCCACCGCGTTGCGCACCCTGGTGGCAGGTATCGGCGGCCGCGGCATCCGCGTCGACGTGGTGGACACCGACCAGTAGCCGACCCGCCCATAGAGCAGGCATGGAGCTGACCATCGGGCGGGTGGTGAGGGCACACGGCATCGCCGGCGAAATCGTCGTCGAAGTGCGCACCGACGAGCCGGAACTGCGGTTCGCCCCGGGCGCGACATTGCTCGCCAAGGGACGCGGCGACCAGCCGCGCAGTTACGTCGTCGAGGCGGCACGTGAACACGGTGCCCGGCTGCTGGTGCGGCTGGCCGGGGTGGCAGACCGAGACGCGGCCGAGGCACTGCGCGGCAGTGTCTTCGTGATCGATTCGGCGGCGCTGCCGGCGATCACCGAACCGGACACCTACTACGACCACCAACTGGAAGGTCTTCGGGTGCGCACCATCGACGGCGAACCGGTCGGCACGGTCACCGAGGTGTTGCACACCGGCGCCGGGGAGCTGCTGGCGGTGCGCCGCCCCGGCGGTACGGAGCTGCTGGTGCCGTTCGTCGCAGCGATTGTGACGTCGGTATCGTTGGCCGACCAGACCGTCCAGATCGATCCCCCGGAGGGCCTGCTGGACTTGGGCCAGTAGCTGCAGGTGTGCATATGAAGATTGACGTGGTGACGATCTTCCCCGCTTACCTGGAACCACTGCGACAATCGTTGCCGGGCAAGGCGATCGAGTCTCGCCTGGCCGAACTTGGCATCCACGACCTGCGCCGCTGGACCCGGGACGTACACCGTTCCGTTGACGACACGCCGTACGGCGGGGGTCCGGGGATGGTGATGAGGGCCCCGGTCTGGGGTGAAGCACTCGACGAGATTTGTTCGGAGAAAACACTTCTGGTAGTCCCCACGCCGGCTGGTTGGTTGTTCACGCAGGCTGCCGCGGAACGATGGAGCGGTGAGCAGCATTTGGTTTTCGCCTGCGGCCGCTACGAGGGGATCGACCAACGGGTCGTCGACGATGCGGCACGGCGGATGCGGGTCGAGGAGGTCTCGATCGGAGATTACGTGCTGGCCGGAGGGGAAGCTGCGGCGCTGGTGATGATCGAGGCGGTGCTCCGGCTGGTGCCCGGGGTGCTGGGCAATCCACAATCGCTCCATGACGACTCGCATTCGGCCGACCGCGGGCGCCTGTTGGAAGGACCCAGCTACACCCGCCCGCCGAGTTGGCGTGGCCTGGATGTGCCGGAGGTGCTGCTATCCGGTGACCACGCGCGTATTGCCGCTTGGCGACACGCCGTCGCGGTGCAGCGAACCCGAGAACGCCGGCCGGACCTGCTGGGCTAGTTGACCGCGCACAGACACAAAAAGCTCCCGCCGCCGCGGGGCCGAAACGGGTACTTTTGCGTCTGTTCGGCGGAGGGGGCCGGCGTTAGATGCGGCCGCCGGGGAACATGGTTTTGACCGCCTTCGTGATGGTCAACCGCGCGGTGGCGTCGTCGCTGGGCTGCAGCGACTCGATCACCACCACATAGCGACGATCCGGTCCGATCACCCCGGTGGATAGGTGCATCCAGTCGGCACCGATGCAACACATCCAGCCCTGCTTGACCGCCACCGGCTCGGCGTAGAGCCCATCGGGAATACCGAACCGCTGCGGGTAGCCGTCGATTCCCACCGGGGTGGACTGAGCCAGGTCGTTCACGATGATGTTGACCCGATCCGCCGACAGGCCACCGGTCCCGTCGAGCAGCATGTCGTAATAGCGGGCCAGGTCCGGCGCGGTGCTGATGGTGTTCCACCAGGCACCGTCGGGCGGCGGTGTCGTGGTCGACAGCCCATACCGAGCGGCGACCCGGGCGACGATCGCTCCGCCGCCGTCGAGGTTCCAGAACCTCTCCGCGGCCCCGTCGTCGGACGACCGCAACATGATGTCCAGCGCGGCCCGGTCATCGGCGGACAGTGCGGGCTGCGAGTGACGCGACAACAGGTCGTCGGCGATGAACAGCTTGGCCACCGACGCGGTCGCGATGGTGCGGGTGTTGCCGTTGGTGACCATCCGGCCGGTAGCCCGATCGAGGACCGCAACCGAGATGGTGGCGCCGTCGGCGCTGGCTTCCACGGTGGCCTGCTGCAGCCGCCGATCGAGCCCGTCCAACGCGATACCCGAATGCCCGGCAGGCGCCAGCGGGCGCACCCCCAACGCCGTCGCGACCGGGACGGTCACAGTGACCCGCGGCGGCGGTGGTCCTGCGTACGCGGCGCCGTAGATTTTCTCGTCACACCCGAACAGCACCGTCGACACCACCATGATGACGGTGAGGAAGAGCACCGACGGCCGCGCGCGCATACGCCTCCTTGACATGCGTGACGCAAACATCGAAAGTGGGCTCGCCGCACTGCCGTCGGCCCGCGGATAGACTACCGCGCGAACGTCCGATCGGTGCAGCAGGCTGGCCCCAGCTGTACCACACGTGCTGGCGTTTCTGCGCCAACATCGCCGATGATTTCCGCGATTTCACTGGTTGCGTACCATCTGGCACAATTGAGCAGTTGTCCGGCAGTTGTCTCGGCAGTCGCAGGACCGGCTGACTGGCCCGACCGGCGGACGGCACCCCAACATGCTCGAACCCATCGGCTCGGTGACCGTCCACGCCCGCCGCGTTCGACCGCGTTAGGACCGGACTGCAGATGTAGACCCGCAACGAAGTTGTCTGAAGGAGCTGGAGGACATGAACACGCTGGACTTCGTCGACAAGGCGTCGCTACGCGATGACATCCCGGCCTTCGGCCCCGGCGACACGGTGAACGTGCACGTGAAGGTGATCGAAGGCGCCAAAGAGCGCATTCAGGTGTTCAAGGGCGTGGTGCTCCGCCGCCAGGGCGGCGGTGTCCGGGAGACGTTCACGGTGCGTAAGGAAAGCTACGGCGTCGGAGTGGAGCGCACCTTCCCGGTGCATTCACCCAATATCGACCACATCGACGTGGTGGTTCGCGGTGATGTCCGGCGCGCCAAGCTGTACTACCTGCGCGAGCTGCGCGGCAAGAAGGCCAAGATCAAGGAAAGGCGCTGACGCGGCCAGTGCTCGATCCGACCGGGTGGTCTGGTTCGGCCGGCTTCACGATGACAGCGGCCCGCTTACTACCCTGATCTCGTGACCGAAACCACTGACTCCTCACCGGAGAACCGGCCCGGCACCGATCAGCCGGAGTCTACCGACGGCACCTCGGAGCAGACCGGCCCGGCCGGCTCCGCTGAGCAGTCGCCGGGTCAGAAGAAGCGAACGGTGCTGCGGGAGTCCGTGGTCTTGATATTGATCGCGGTGGTGCTCTACTACCTGACGCTGACATTCGTGGCGCGGCCGTACCTCATCCCATCCGAATCGATGGAACCGACCTTGCACGGCTGCCCGGGATGTGTCGGTGACCGCATCATGGTCGACAAAATCAGTTACCGGTTTGCCTCGCCGCGGCCGGGCGATGTCATCGTCTTCCGCGGCCCGCCGTCATGGAATGTCGCTTACCAGTCGATTCGGTCGCAGGTCACCGCGGTGCGTTGGGCGCAGAACGCGTTGTCGTTCATTGGCTTTGTGCCGCCGGACGAAAATGACCTGGTCAAACGGGTCATCGCGGTCGGCGGCCAAACCGTGCAGTGTCGGAAAGACACCGGGCTGACCGTCGACGGAAAACCACTGGACGAGCCGTACCTGAATCCGGCGACCATGATGGCCGATCCGATGGTTTATCCGTGCCTGGGCCGCGACTTCGGCCCGGTGACCGTGCCGCAGCAGCGGCTGTGGGTGATGGGTGACAACCGCACCCACTCGGCGGACTCGCGGGCGCATTGCGCCAGCACGCCGGCCGGGATCTCCGACGGTGTGCTGTGCACCGGCGACGATCCGGATGCCGGCACCGTGCCGGTCGGCAACGTCATCGGCAAAGCGAGGTTCATCGCCTGGCCGCCGTCGCGGTGGGGGATGGTGGACTCGCTCAACCCCCAACAAGGCCGATAGCCATGGCTCTGGCCTGGCCACCGCGCACCGTGATCCGCAAGGCGCCTGGGTTGCGCACCCTGGAGTCGGCGCTGTACCGGGGCGGCCTGGGGCCGGTGGCCGGGGTCGATGAGGTGGGGCGCGGTGCCTGTGCCGGACCGCTGGTGGTTGCCGCGTGCGTGCTCGGGCCGGGCAAGCTGTCGAGCTTGGCGTTGCTCGCCGATTCGAAGAAGCTCACCGAGAAGGCGCGCGAAGACCTGTTTCCGCTGATCTGCCGGTATGCGGTGGCCTATCGCGTGGTGTTCATACCCTCGACCGAGGTCGATCGGCGCGGTGTACACGTGGCGAACATCGAGGGCATGCGTCGCGCGGTGGCCGGGTTGGCGGTGCGCCCCGGCTATGTGCTGTGCGACGGATTCCGGGTTCCAGGACTGCCGATGCCGTCACTGCCGGTGATCGGTGGCGATGCCGCAGCGGCCTGCATCGCCGCCGCCAGTGTGCTGGCCAAGGTGAGCCGGGACCGCTTCATGGTGGCCATGGATGCTGAATATCCCGGGTACGGCTTTGCTGAACACAAGGGATATACCACTCCTGGACACGCTGCGGCGCTGGCGGCGCTGGGCCCGTGCGACGCCCACCGCTACTCGTTCATCAATGTTCGCACCGCGACCACGCTCGGTGTCGAGCTGTCGACCGGGTGCCGTCTCGACCCGGGCGGCGCGGA
>CAZPZQ010000242.1:0-5525 GCA_964590745.1 uncultured Mycobacterium sp.
ACTTCACCGAGCTGCCCCGGATCCGTTCGGAGCGTCCGGCGTTCGAGCTGCACTACCCGCACATGGTGGACCGGTTGCGTGCCGAGGCGCACATCGGCCGCCACCCCGGCGACGAGCTTGCCGGGGCCTCGACTGGCTGATGGTCACCTGATGGGCCCGCACGGTACGGGGGGCCATTGCGGGTGAGTACGCCCAAGCTGCCGGTGTTGATCACTGTCACCGGTGTGGACCAGCCCGGTGTCACGTCGACGCTCTTCGAAGTGCTGTCCCGTCACCAGGTCGAACTGCTCAATGTCGAACAGGTGGTGATCCGGGGTCGCCTGACGCTGGGCGTCCTGGTCTCCGCGGCGGCGGCGGTGGCCAACGGATCGGAGTTTCGCGACCAAGTCGAGGCGGCCATTCGCGGAGTCGGCTTGGACGTCACCATCGAGCGCAGCAATGACCTGCCGATCATCGCCGAACCGTCGACCCACTCCATCGTGGTGCTGGGCCGGCCGATCACCGCCACGGCGTTCGGCCTGCTGGCTCGAGAGGTGGCGCTGTTGGGGGTCAACATCGACCTCATCCGGGGTGTCTCCGACTATCCGGTCACCGGTTTGGAGTTGCGTGTCTCGGTGCCACGTGGCAGGGACAGCGAGCTGCAGTTCGCGCTCAGCCGGGTGGCCGCCGACCAGCGTGTCGACATCGCGCTCGAAGATGCCAGCTTGACCCGGCGCGCCAAGCGGCTGATCGTCTTCGACGTCGATTCGACGTTGGTCCAAGGCGAAGTCATCGAGATGCTCGCGGCCCGCGCTGGCGCACAAGAGGCCGTCGCCGCCATTACCGACGCCGCCATGCGCGGCGAGCTGGATTTCACTGCTTCGCTGCACCAGCGCGTCGCCACGCTGGCGGGCCTGCCTGCGACGGCGCTCGACGACGTGGCCGCGCAGCTTCAGCTCACTCCCGGCGCCCGCACCACGTTGCGCACCCTGCGCCGGTTGGGCTTTCGTTGTGGTGTGGTGTCCGGCGGTTTCCGGCAGATCATCGCGCCACTGGCCGACGAATTGAAGCTGGACTTCGTTGCGGCCAACGAGCTGGAGATCGTCGACGGCAAGCTCACCGGCCGGGTGACCGGTCCGATCATCGACCGGGCCGGTAAGGCCGATGCGTTGCGAGACTTCGCCCGTCGGGCCGGGGTCCCGATGGAGGAGACGGTGGCGGTCGGCGACGGCGCCAACGACATCGACATGCTGGCCGCCGCGGGACTGGGGGTGGCGTTCAATGCCAAACCGGCGCTGCGCGAGGTTGCCGATGCGTCGCTGAGCTATCCCTATCTGGATACGGTGCTGTTCATCCTCGGCGTTACTCGCGGCGAGATCGAAGCCGCCGATGCGGTCGACGGGGTGCTGCGCCGGGTGACGATTCCACCGGACTAGCCGACCTCACCGGCGGGCAGACGTGAAAGTATCCAGTTAGGGCAGTTTTCGGGGGCCTTTGCGTCTGCTCGGCGGGGGTACGGCACCATGGTTGGGTGTCCGAAACCGGAAGCGACGCAGTCGACCCCGATCTGTTGATCGACTTCAAAGGGGTTTTGCTGCGCCGCGACGGGCGGGTTCTGGTCGGACCGGTGGACTGGGCGGTCGAACTCGACGAACGCTGGGTGATCGTCGGCCCCAACGGCGCCGGGAAGACGTCGTTGCTGCGGATCGCCGCCGCGACCGAGCATCCATCGGCGGGCACCGCACATGTGCTCGGCGAACAACTGGGCCGGGTCGACACCGCCGAACTGCGCGCCCGGGTGGGCCTGAGTTCGTCGGCGTTGGCACAGCGGGTGCCTGATGACGAGACCGTGCACAACCTGGTTGTCTCGGCCGGATACGCGGTGCTGGGCCGGTGGCGGGAGCGCTATGAGGACATCGACTACCACCGCGCCATCGACATGCTGGAGAGCCTGGGCGCCGAGCACCTGGCCGACCGTCGCTACGGCACGCTGTCCGAAGGCGAGCGCAAACGGGTGTTGATCGCCCGTGCGCTGATGACCGATCCGGAGTTGTTGCTGCTCGACGAACCTGCCGCGGGCCTGGATCTGGGCGGACGGGAGGAGCTGGTGGCGCGGCTGGCCGACTTGGCCGCCGACCCCGACGCCCCGGCGATCGTGTTGGTCACCCATCACGTCGAGGAGGTTCCGCAGGGCTTCAGCCACTGCCTGCTGTTGTCCGAAGGCCAGACGATTGCCACCGGCTTGCTGCCCGACGTGCTGACCGCTGACAATCTTTCTGCTGCGTTCGGTCAATCGATCAGCCTGGACGTCATGGAAGGGCGGTATTTCGCCCGCCGAACCCGCACCCGGGCAGCCCACCGGAGGCGGGGGTGACCGCGCAGGCCACACCGGCTCCGCTTGTGCCCAGGCCGGCTGCGACGATCATGCTGGTCCGCGACACCCCGGACGGGATCGCGGTCTTCTTGATGCGGCGACACTCCGCGATGGAGTTCGCACCCGGGGTGATGGTGTTCCCCGGCGGCGGTGTCGACGACCGGGACCGCCACGCGCCGATCACCTGGGTGGGGCCGACGCCGTCGTGGTGGGCGCAGCGCTTTGGCGTCGAGGTCGACCTGGCCGAGGCTTTAGTGTGCACCGCCGCCCGGGAAACCTTCGAAGAATCCGGGGTGCTGTTCGCCGGGCCAGCAGACGACCCACACGGCATCGTCGACGACACCTCGGTGTATCGCGAGTCGCGGCAGGCGCTGGCCGACAAAACACTGTCGTTCGCAGACTTCCTGCGCCGAGAAAAGCTGGTGCTGCGCGCTGATCTGCTCCGGCCATGGGCGCACTGGGTCACGCCCGAAGCCGAGCGCACCCGCCGCTACGACACCTACTTCTTCGTCGGCGCACTGCCGGAGGGCCAGCGCGCCGACGGAGAGAACACCGAATCCGACCGCGCTGACTGGACGACGCCGCAGGCCGCCATCGAAGACTTCTCCGCCGGCCGCAACTTGTTGTTGCCACCGACCTGGACGCAGCTGGACGCATTAGCCGGTCGTAGCGTCGGCGAGGTTTTGGCGGTGAAACGTCAGATCACCGCGGTTCAGCCCGAACTGCACCACCACGGCGACAACTGGGAGATCGAGTTCTTCGACTCCGACCGTTACAAACAGGCGGGCGGCGCGCGGTGGCTGTGAGTGAGTTCGTCAGCGTGCTGGCCGGCGACCGCCTTGGCACCATCGTGTTGTCGCGCCCGCCCACCAACGCGCTGACCCGACAGGCCTACCGGGAGATCGGCGCGGCAGCCGACGAGGTGTCCCGGCGTGACGACATCGCCGCGGTGATCTTGTTCGGTGGTCACGAAATCTTTTGCGCCGGTGACGATGTGCCCGAACTGCGCACCCTGATCTCCTCCGAGGCCGGGACCGTAGCGCGGGTCCGGCACGACGCCATCGAAGCCGTGGCGGCGATCCCCAAGCCGACGGTGGCCGCCATTACCGGGTACGCATTAGGCAGCGGTCTGGCGCTGGCCTTGGCCGCTGACTGGCGGATCTGCGGCGACAACGCCAAATTCGGTACCACCGAGATCCTGGCCGGTCTGATCCCGGACAGCGCCGGGCTGGCTCGGCTGACCCGCACTGTCGGAGCGAGTCGGGCCAAAGACCTGGTCTACAGCGGACGGTTCCTCAACGCCGAGGAGGCGATGGCGCTCGGTCTGGTCGAGGCCATGGCGGCCCCCGACGGTGTCTACGATGCCGCCTCGGCGTGGGCTCGCCGCTTCGTCGGTACCTCACCGCGGGCTTTGGCGGCCGCGAAGGCGGGGATCAACGAAGCCTTCGGTTCGACGCCGCCGGAGCAAGCGGCGGCGGGTCTGCAACGTTATGTGGCGGTGTTCGCCGCGGCCGACCTCAGTGCCGGCGCGGAACGCCGGTAGGTCCTGCCGCCCGCACAACCCCGCCCGGTCCAGCCGCGTACCGCTGCGGTGTCGACCCCTGCGGTTAGCGAACTCTTCTGTGGGAAACGACGGTTTTTCAACTCGTTATCAGCTAACGTCTAGGTCAATGTGGCGGTTGTCACGAAGTCGTCGTTAGGGAGCACAGACATGCGACAACTTGGCACTCATTCCTGGATCACGGCTGGTGTTGCGCTGGTCGGCGTCGGCGCCATTGCCGTCGCACCGACGTCCGTCCCACCGCCCGACATCCACCTGGTCGACATCCAGCTCACCGTCGGCGCCACGGACATCACGCTGGACCTGGTCCGACACGGCCAATCGGTGGACAACGTCGAAGGCATCCTCGGCACTGTGCCACCGGGTGCCGCGTTGACTGACGTGGGCAAAGAGCAGGCGATCGTCGTCGGCGACACGCTCTATAACCACGGCCACAACGACATTGCCGGGGTGTATGCCTCAGAGCTGCTTCGGACGCAGCAGACCGCGTGGCCGTTGGACCATCTGCTGCTCGGGACCGGTGACCCCACCAGCATCCCGGACGGCCCGCTGCCCCTGCTTGACCCGGGCCAAATCCTGGCCGGTCTCAATGAACTCAATGCCGGTTTTCTGGAAGGCCAACCGCTCAACACCTTCACCGAAATCGCCTACATCCTGGCGCCGATTATGTGGATCAGCGGCCAATACTGGGTGCCGCAGCTCGGCTCGGACATTGACCCCAACGGAGTGGCGTTCAACGACCGTGTTACCGACGCCATCCAAGCGATCTACGACAACACCATCAGCACCACCAGCAACGACGACGGCAAGCTGACCGATGTAGTGTTCTCGCACGCCGGAACGATTGCCGTCTGGACATTGATGAATGTCAAGAACCCGGATTTCGGCGTGGTGCTCAAGGAGTTGCTCGACACGCACAATCCGGTGGCCAACACCGGTCAGGTCGTCCTCGAAGGCAACCCCACCGACGGCTGGACGCTGATCAGCTGGGACGGCACCGACGTCCCGCAGACACCGGACTTGCTGACCGGATTATTCGTCGACTGGCGAGACCTGATCACCGCACCGCAGATCGCCGGCTGGCACATCTGGGAGGCCATCCAGGGTGGTGACCAGGCGGCGATTTCGGCAGCGTTCGAAACCGGGTTCCAGCAAGTCGTTGCGGCGATAACCCAGTTCCCCCAGGCGGTGATCGACACCATCACCGGGGCGTTCGGCGACGGTGCCGGAGGAGCCGGCGCGGTCGCGGCCGACGCGTCGCTGTCGCTGTCTGATCTGTTGGCGATCTGAGCCGCAAGCGGGCGCACTGCTCGCCAACTCGGACAGCCGTTAGGCTGACCCATCATGACGAGTTCCGACCCGCTGCCGAACCCGCATGCCACTGCCGAGCAGGTGGAAGCCGCACGGCGGGACAGCAAGCTGGCCCAGGTGCTCTACCACGACTGGGAGGCGGAGAATTATGACGACAAGTGGTCGATCTCCTACGACCAGCGCTGCATCGACTACGCCCGCGGCCGCTTCGACGCGATCGTGCCCGCCGAGGACCGCCGCGCCCTACCCTACGACCGCGCCCTGGAGTTAGGCTGCGGCACCGGGTTTTTCCTGCTCAAC
>CAZPZQ010000243.1:0-5492 GCA_964590745.1 uncultured Mycobacterium sp.
GCAGCCAGGTGGCACAAGATCGACGCGATGCGATAGGCTGCAAAGCGGTCATGAGTGCCAGCGTCAAGCCCCGGCTTGCTGGTGCGGCAACCCTCCAACCGCGGTGGGGTGCCCCGGGTGATGACCGGGTTGAGTAGTCACTGTCGGCTACGCGGCAAGCGCGGGTCCGCCATGCCGGGCCCCCAGAGTAGACAGGGGAACCTGATGCGTGCCTCTTCGGGCCGGCTCGCCATGTGTTGTTGTCACTGATCCCACGGCCGCCGTGGTGATGCCATTCGACGATGGCAGCTACGCGCGTGCGGCCCCGCTGCGACAGCACCTGCCCCCTTGCACCCTTGGACCAGAAAGCATCGACATATGACTGCCGATAGCGACACCTCGCATTGGTCGTTCGAGACCAAGCAGATCCATGCCGGTCAAACCCCGGATCCGACGACCGGCGCCCGGGCGCTGCCCATCTACCAGACCACCTCGTATACGTTCCACGACACCGACCATGCGGCCGCGCTGTTCGGGCTGGCCGAGCCGGGCAACATCTACACCCGGATCATGAATCCGACCAATGACGTCGTCGAGCAGCGCATCGCTGCGCTGGAAGGTGGCGTGGCGGCGTTGCTGCTGTCCGCCGGGCAGGCGGCCAGCACGTTCGCCATCCTCAACGTCGCCGGCGCCGGAGACCACATTGTGGCCAGCCCGCGGCTCTACGGCGGCACCTACAACCTGTTCCACTACTCGCTGGGCAAAGTCGGGATCGAGTTCACCTTCGTCGACGATCCCGATGATCTGGACAGCTGGCGGGCCGCGGTGCGGCCCAACACCAAAGCCTTCTTCGCCGAGACGGTATCCAACCCGCAGATCGACGTCTTGGACACACCGGGGGTCGCCGAGGTGGCACACGCGGCCGGGGTGCCACTCGTCGTCGACAACACCATTGCCACCCCGTACCTGATCCGGCCGATCTCCCATGGCGCCGACATCGTGGTGCACTCGGCCACCAAATACCTGGGCGGGCACGGTACCACGATCGCCGGCGTGCTGGTCGACGGCGGCACCTTCGACTGGACGCAAGGCCGGCACCCCGGGTTCACCACGCCCGACCCCAGCTACGACGGCATCGTGTACGCCGATCTAGGGCCAACGGCGTTCGCGGTCAAAGCGCGGGTACAACTGCTGCGCGACTACGGGTCGGTGCCGTCGCCGTTCAACGGGTTCCTGGTGGCCCAGGGTCTGGAGACACTGAGCCTGCGAGTGGAGCGGCACGTCGCCAACGCGCAGCGGGTGGCTGAGTTCTTGGCCGGCCGCGACGACGTGCTCAGCGTCAATTACGCCGGGTTGCCCAGCTCACCCTGGCACCAGCGGGCGAAGACGCTGGCGCCCAAGGGTGTGGGCGGGGTGCTGTCGTTTGAGCTGGCCGGCGGCGTCGATGCCGGCAAGGCTTTCGTCAACGCACTCAAGCTGCACAGCCACGTCGCCAACATCGGTGACGTGCGGTCACTGGTCATCCATCCGGCGTCGACGACGCATTCGCAGCTCAATCCCGACGAACGGCTCTCGGCCGGGGTCGGTCCCGGGCTGGTGCGGCTGTCGGTGGGCATCGAAGGCATCGACGACATCCTCGCCGACCTCGAACTCGGCTTCAGCGCGGCCAAAGCGACGCGCGCCGCGCCGGCGGGCGCCGCCGACGGCCAGCCCGTGACGGTCCGTTGAGGAGGTCTGACGTGACGATCTCTGACGTGTCCATCCAGACGCTGCCCGCCGAGGGAGAAATCGGCGTGGTCGACATCGGCTCGCTGACATTAGAAAGCGGCGCGGTACTCGACGACGTCTGTATCGCGGTGCAGCGCTGGGGCAAACTGTCGCCGGCCCGGGACAACGTCGTCATGGTGCTGCACGCGCTGACCGGCGACTCGCACGTCACCGGACCGGCTGGACCCGGGCACCCCACCCCCGGCTGGTGGGATGGCGTAGCCGGGCCGGGCGCGCCGATCGACACCGAACGCTGGTGCGCGGTAGCCACCAACGTGCTGGGCGGATGCCGCGGCTCGACCGGGCCGAGCTCGCTGAGCCGCAACGGAAGGCCTTGGGGCTCAAGGTTCCCGACCATCTCGATTCGCGACCAGGTGGAGGCCGACGTGGCCGCGCTGGCCGCGCTCGGTA
Source organism: uncultured Mycobacterium sp. (assembly GCA_964590745.1). Lineage (GTDB taxonomy): Bacteria > Actinomycetota > Actinomycetes > Mycobacteriales > Mycobacteriaceae > Mycobacterium. The sequence goes on from CAZPZQ010000243.1 coordinate 2,158, forward strand.
TCACCGAAGTCGCCGCCGCGGTGGGCGGATCGATGGGTGGCGCCCGGGCGTTGGAGTGGATGATCGGCCATCCGGATCGGATCCACGCTGGCCTGCTGCTCGCGGTCGGCGCCCGGGCCACCGCCGACCAGATCGGCACCCAGAGCACCCAGATCGCCGCCATCAAAGCCGATCCGAACTGGCTGGGTGGCGACTATCACGGCACCGGCCGAAGCCCCGACGCCGGGCTGGCCATCGCCCGCCGGGTGGCGCACCTGAGCTACCGGGGTGAAGCCGAACTGGACCGCCGGTTCGCCAACACCGCCCAGGACGGCGAGGATCCGGCCGCCGGCGGCCGCTATGCCGTGCAAAGCTACCTGGAACACCAGGGCGACAAACTGGTCGCCCGGTTCGACGCCGGCAGCTATGTGACCCTGACCGAGTCATTGAACAGCCACGACGTCGGCCGTGGCCGAGGCGGGGTGGCTGCGGCGCTGCGCAGTTGCCCGGTGCCCGCCGTGGTCGCCGGCATCACCTCCGACCGGCTCTATCCGCTGCGTCTGCAGGCAGAGCTGGCCGACCTGCTGCCCGGCTGCGACGGGCTGCAGGTAGTCGACTCGGCTCGCGGGCACGACGGTTTCCTGCTGGAGATCGACGCGGTCGGCGCGTTGATCCGACAGACCCTGGAGCTGGCCGACAGCGCTCGAGGTGCGCAGCGGCGGTGACTCGCTCCCGTCAGGATCGCTCGTTGTCGTTCGGCTCGCAGGCGTCCGCTTACGAACGGGGGCGGCCGTCGTATCCGCCGGAGGCCATCGACTGGCTGCTGCCGTCAACGGCGCGCGACGTGCTCGATCTCGGTGCCGGCACCGGCAAGCTGACTACTCGGCTGGTCGAGCGGGGACTGGACGTGGTGGCCGTCGACCCGATCGCCGAAATGCTCGAGGTGCTGCGCAGTTCACTGCCGCAGACTCCGGCCCTACTGGGCACGGCCGAACAGATTCCGTTGCCGGACAACAGTGTCGACGCTGTCCTGGTGGCTCAGGCCTGGCACTGGTTCGACCCGGCACGGGCGGTCGCGGAGGTGGCGCGGGTCTTGCGGCCGGGCGGGCGGTTGGGCTTGGTGTGGAACACCCGCGACGAACGCCTGGGCTGGGTCAAGGAATTGGGTCGGATCATCGGACGAGAGGATGCCCGAGACGTCCTCGACGCCGGCGTGACGTTGCCGGAGCCGTTTTTCGGCATCCAAGATCATCAGATCGAGTGGACGAATTACCTGACGCCCCAAGCCCTTATCGACTTGGTAGCCTCTCGCAGCTACTGCATCACCTCCCCGGCGGCGGTGCGCACCAAGACATTGGATCAGGTCCGCGAGTTGCTGGCCACCCATCCGGCACTGGTCGGCGCGGGCGGTTTGGCGCTGCCTTACGTCACCGTGTGTATTCGAGCCACGCTGGCCGGTTGATGCTCCTGCTGGGTGACCAACCGTTTGTTGGTGCGCGCCGGTGCGGCAGCGTTTCTGGCATAGCGGTTGACGGTTCGGTGTCGACGCCGCCAGTTCCAGAGATCCTTGGCCAGGCCGGTCGGCAGCACGCACTGTTTCTGCGCTGCAACGGCGAGCAAAGCCGTGATCATCCGTCGATTCGGTTCGGCGCCCCGGGCCATGCACAGCACGCTGTACTCGCAGTCATCGAGCCACGGTGTCACGGCTTCGACCAGCCGGCTGACCAGTTCGGACTCTCGTTGCGTTTGCATCTCGTCCACCGCCTGGTCGCTTGGTAAGCGGAGCGTCATTAAAGAGATCTACCCGGCAATTGTCCGCTTAAACGTCGGGTAGATCCCGCAGACACGCGGTAGCAGACCGCTGCTTTCCATCGCGCGCCGCGCCGACACATACAGCCGGATCGCCCCGTGCGCGAACCGTGGCACGTCCCGATCGACGGGTCAGCTCAGGCGCCGCGCGAGGATGGGCGTGCCGGGTCCGGCGAGTTCCGGGATAACGCTGCGCCGCCCGGCCATGGCCATCAACAGCGCTTCGCCGGTGCCGGTGACGTCGGGGCCATTTCCGTGGCTCCAGCCGATGTCGGTGGCCTCGAGGTGCAGCCCGCGGATGCGTCGCCAAGCTCCCAGCCGCGGGTTGGCCGGAACGAGCGGAAGGATCCGCGCCAGCCGATCCGGAGGGATGGCGCGCGGCCGATTGAGCGGTCGGCGGATGTCCTGGTGGTGGATGGTGCCGTCCACGAAGGCGATCAGGCCGCCGAAGCCGGCGGACAGTCCCCGAGGGTGCAGGTGGTCGTGGAAGGCGTCCAGGAGTTGCGATGGGCTCAAGCCGGCTAATTCGTCGACGCCCACCTGGTTGGCGCGCACCACCCGGCCTTTGACGAACCGTTTCATCAAACCCACCGGGCTGAGGTAGTCGTAACTGATCATGTGCGCGACAACGTCTTTGACCGTCCACCCGGCGCACAGACTGGGGGTTCGCCATTGCTCGGGGGTGAGGGTCTGCAGAAACGTCGCAACGTCGCGGCGTTCCGCGTAAGCCATGTCCATCAAGGTGCTGCCGGGGGTGTGCGGAGTGCTCACGGAACTGCTCCGATGCCTTGGTTTTGAGCTTTGCTGTCGAGACTCAGCCGGTCGGAGCGCCGTACCCGGCGACGACCTCCTCCGAGGTTGGCCGCCGACTGCAGGTCGACCACTGCTGGCCAGCCGTCAGAGCCATCTTGCCATTCGCTTGGCGTCCGTGGGGCAGCTGATCTGCCCTCCGGTGTCAGTCGACGGGTCGCAACGTTACGGCGCCGCACCGTGCACAAACCGTGACCTGCTCGTATCGGTGGTGTGATGACAATGATGCAGAGTTGCTACCCGTGGGTGCGGTGGCCGCAGCCCGCGACTCCACGTAGATTCCGCGCAGATGGGGGACGAACATGCCACACCACCAGAGATCCAAGGCGAGTCAGGCGCTCTTCGCCGGCCTGATCGTCGCGGCCGCCGCCGGGGCGGCGCCGGCGCAGGCCGATCCGATTGACGCATCCTTCCTGTCCGCGCTGGACGGTGCGGGCATCAATGTCGGCGACCCTGCGAGTACCGCTGAACTGGGCCAGTCGGTGTGTTCGATGCTGGAGCAGCCAGCCGGGACGGTCGCCTCCACGGTGTCCAGCCTGACCGGCAGCAACGGCGGCATGTCCCCGGAGATGGCCGGGTTGTTCACTGACATCGCGGTGGCGACGTATTGCCCCGAGATGGTGTCGCAACTGGCCAGCGGGCAGTTGCCGAACCTGCCGCAGATCCCCGGATTGCCGAGTGTGTCCGACATACCCGGTGTCGCCGGCTTGCCGATCAACCTGCCCGCCGGCATCTAG
>CAZPZQ010000244.1:0-5473 GCA_964590745.1 uncultured Mycobacterium sp.
AATCGACTTACGGGCCCGACGGATCTCCGGTCGCTGCCCGGTGATCATGGCCAGGTCGTTGACCGCGTTGTTGATCAATTTGGCGTCCCGGGCCGCCTCGCCGACGCCCATGTTGACGACGACCTTCACCACCGTCGGGATCTGCATGACGTTGCGGTAGTTGAACTGCTCTTGCAGCGCCGCGCGGATCTCGTCGCGGTAGCGCAGCTTCAGCCGCGGCTGAACCTTTGCCGGGGTCTCCGTGGTTTCCGTCGTTGTCATCCTTCGATGTCCTTACCGCTGCGCTTGGAGATGCGGACCCGTTTGCCGGTCTCCTCGTCGGTGCGATAGCCCACCCGGGTGGGTTTGCCGTCCGAGTCGACCACCATCACGTTGGAGACGTGGATCGGCGCCTCCTGGGTGACGATGCCACCGGAGGACGCCCCGGACTGGGTGGTCGACACCGCGGTGTGCTTCTTGATCCGGTTGACGCCTTGCACCAACACCCGGTTACGGGCCGGATAGGCCTTGAGGACTTTGCCCTTCGCGCCTTTGTCCTTGCCCGCGATCACCAGCACGGTGTCGCCCTTGTGCACCTTCATCTACAGTACCTCCGGGGCCAGCGAGACGATCTTCATGAACCGCTTCTCCCGCAGCTCGCGGCCGACCGGCCCGAAGATGCGGGTGCCGCGCGGGTCGTTGTCGGCTTTGATGATCACCGCGGCGTTCTCGTCGAACTTGATGTAGCTGCCGTCGGCGCGGCGACGCTCTTTGACGGTGCGCACCACCACCGCCTTGACCACGTCACCGCGTTTGACGTTGCCGCCCGGGATGGCGTCTTTAACGGTCGCCACGATGACATCGCCGATACCGGCGTATCGCCGCGAGGAGCCGCCGAGCACCCGGATGCACAGGATCTCCTTGGCACCGGTGTTGTCGGCGACCTTCAGCCGCGATTCCTGCTGAATCACCAGATCTCCTCAACGTGGCAACGGCGCGCGCACCCGTGAACTGGACAGGCACGGACGTACATGGTCTTTCCGATCTCATCGCCGAAGGGCACGCGGGGCCGACTTCGCAGCTAGCAGAGCCCGCCGAGGTCTGCCCACGGCAACCCCTAGAGTCTAGGTGACGTGCGAGGGAAGGCCAAATCCCCCTCTCCCCTTGCCTGCCCCCTCTCTCCCTCCTTGCCGCAAGTGCCCCCTTCTTGCCGCGAGCGTGCACAGATGTACGCCCACACGTGCTGAAATTGGCATTTTGCGCACCTTCGCGGCAACGGAGTTACGCGTACGGCCCCCAGGCATGCCGCTGGAGGGTGGCCGGTTTCTTGCCGAGTTTGCCGGCCCGCACCAGCACCGCCAGGCTGTCCAGGATCACCCGGCTGCTGATCAGCGCGGACTGTTCGGCCCAGTCGTAAGGCGGTGAGCACTCCACCACCTCGATACCGGCCAGCCCGGGTTCGGAGACCAATCGGATCAGGTTCAGCGCTTCCCGCGGCAGTAGACCGCCCGGCTCAGGCCAGCCAGTGCCGGGCACGAACCCGGAGTCGAGCACGTCGATGTCGAACGACAGGTACACCGCCTTGGCGTCTTTCCAGGCCACTTCCAGGGCGATCTCGGCGATCTTTTCCACCCCGACCCGTTCGACGTCGCCGACGGTGATGATGGTGGTGCCGCGTTCGCGGCCGACCTGCACCCCCGGCCGCGGCGCCTGCCAGCCGCCGATGCCGATCTGCACCAGGTTGGTCGCCGGTGCATTCGGGATGTTGGTGGCGTGAAACCACGGGGTGGTGTGCATTCGTTCGTCGAGGTCGGTTTCCTGGGTGTCGACGTGCCGGTCGAAGTGGATGATGCCGACGTTGCCGTCCATGTGCGGGGTCAGCCCGCGCATGGTCGGGAATCCGATCGAGTGGTCGCCGCCGAGCACCACCGGAAACGCGCCGTGCGACACCACATGCGACATGGCTTGACTGATCTGATCGAACGACTTCTCCAGGTTGCCGGGGATGACCATCACGTCGCCGATGTCGACCATGTTGAGTTGCTCGCGCAGATCCACCCCGAGTTCATAGCAGTAGGTGCCGAACAGATTGGTGGCACGACGGATTCCGCGCGGCCCGAACCGGGTGCCCGGTCGGTAGGTGGTGCCGGCGTCCAGCGGCACCCCGAAGATGGCCACCTCGGCGTCGCCGACGTCGTGCACGTCCTCCAAAAACGGGGCCTTCAAAAACGTGCCGCGCTCCCCGGCGAAATGCGGCAGCTCGCCGCGGGCGAAGGTGGACAGCGTCCGGTCGTTGATGGTGGGCGCGGCTTCCAGGCCGTGCGCCAGCGAGCGGTCGATCTCTTCGCGGAGTCGACGGGTGGGCAGTTCGGCTTCGGCTCGCTGCGCCCACGCTCCTTCGCGGTTCGCGGAACCATCTTGTCCGGCAAATGGATTGGTCATCGGCGTAGTCCTCCCGCACTCGCCGTCTTGTCGCTGGCCGGGTACGGCGACCTCGTCCGGGGCTGCCTGATGGCGCGCCACGACCCAGGGTACGTCGCGACCCCAGGGGTGAGAACCACGATGTCCCGGGAGCAATAGCCTCAAGACTGCGCTGACGCCGGCGCCGCCGCGCCCGTCGCTGCGGCGACGCATCATGATGCGATGAATTGATGTTATGATGCGGCTATGCGCACCACGGTCAACATCGACGATCACCTGCTCGCCGAAGCGAAGGTGCTGGCCGCTCGGACATCCCGTTCGCTCGGCGCGGTGATCGACGACGCGCTGCGGGCGATGCTGCGCCGCAACGACGGTAATGTCGAAGACCACGCCCGCAGTGAATTCCGGCTGCCGACCCATGGCGCCGGAGGCTTGCAGGCCGGTGTCGACCTGGATGACGAAGAGGCCCTCGCCGAACTGATGGGCGACAATGCTGCTCCTTGACGTGAACGTCTGCGTCTACGCCACCCGCAAGGACAGCACCCCGGATCACCCGAGATACCGGACCTGGCTGGAAGGTGTCCTCGTCGGCGACGAACCCGTGGGCATCAGCGAACTCGTGCTGTCGGGCATCGTCCGTCTGCTCACCAACCACCGGATATTTCGACAACCGAGCTCGACGGCTCAGGCGTTCGACGCGTGCCGCGCGCTTCGATCAGCGCCCGCGGCGGTCCCGGTGCGGCCGGGTCCGCGACACTGGCAGATCTTCGAGTCGGTATGCACGGAAGTCGGAGCGAAAGCCAATGCCGTACCCGACGCGTATCACGCCGCACTGGCGATCGAAAACGGCGCAACCTGGGTGACCACCGATCGCGCATTCGCGCGGTTTCCGGGCCTACGCTGGCGGCTGCCGCTCGACCCACCGCGGTAGCCCGAAGCTACGGCGCGTCCGCCACGCATCGGAAGCCGATGTGCGTCGTCGCGGTGTCCTGCGACTGCGGCGACCGCGCCGCCGGCCGGTAGCGGTGGCAATACTCCGGCGCGCACAGATGCGAACCGCCCTTAAGCGTCTGACTGACGGCCGGATCAGCGAGACCGGCCGGCGCGCAGCAATTCTTCGGCGGCTGATCCAACCGGTGATGCGCACTGAATTCGGTGACCGTCCACTCCCACACGTTGCCGATCATGTCCAGCAGGCCGAACCCGTTCGGCGGAAACATCCCCACCGGCGACGTTCCGGCCCAGCCGAGCGCCCCGTCGTTGCAGTACGGGAAATGGCCCTGCCAGGTGTTGGCCATCAACTGCCCGCCGGGGCGCTCCTCGTCGCCCCACGGGTAGGTGGTGGCAGCCCCGCCGCGGGCGGCGTATTCCCACTCGGCCTCGGTCGGCAGCCGGCGCCTCGCCCACCGCGCGTAGGCCGCCGCGTCCGGGTAGGCCACCTGCACCACCGGGTGCTCGGCTTTGTCCGTGATGTCGCTGTCCGGTCCGAACGGGTGACGCCAGTCCGCGCCGGAGACCCAGCGCCACCATTGCCGCCAGTCGGCGAGGTCCACCGGACCGGCGGTCGGGGTGAACACCATGGCGCCGGGCTGCAGCGCGCCCGCGCCGGGGTACAGTGCCAGGTCGACCTGCTGTTCGGCAACCGTGACATAGCCGGTCGCAGCGACGAAGTCGGCGAACTGGGCGTTGGTCACCGGATGCCGCTCGACCGCGATTTCGGCCACCGTGACGGTGTGGATCGGGGCTTCTTCGGGATAGAAGCTGGTCGACCCCATCCGAAACGAGCCACCCGGCAGTGCAACCAACTCGGTCAGCATTGCCTCAGGGTAAGACGAGGGCACCCAGCCTGCAGCCATGGGCGCTGAGACTGCGTCCAGGGTGGGTTTTCCGCCGGCCGAGACCCCGCCTTGAGCGCAGTCTCGGGACGGGCAAGCATCGCTAGTCCCGCGAGAACGCCGCCGCCAGCGCTTGTTTCACGTCGACGTACGGTTCACCGCTCAGGTCGACAGTGACGTCGATAATCGCCCCGCCGGTGAACGGGAACGGTGCCCGGTATGCCGACGACACCGCCTGCCCGGTGTTACGTCCGACGCTCACCCCGCCGCCGGCCAGTGCGAACGCGCCGGGCTGGGTAATCATCTCCGGCAGCGTGGCGACCTCCGTGTCGTCCACGTACAGCGACGCCTTGCCGACCGGGGTATGACTGCCCGGCACGGTACCGCTGCGCTGATACCGGACGCCGAAGGTGTGCTGGCCCATCGCAACCGGCTCGGGCGCAGACAGCCACTGCTCCTGTTCGCCGAGAAAGTTGTACACGTAATGCAGCCGACCGTCAGCGAGGAACAACACATGACCGCCGTGCCGAGCGCCCTGCTTGAACAGCACACCCTCGGCGGCGGCGGCGTCGACGCTCACCCGGGCCAGCACCGCGAAGGACTGCCCGCGCAACTCGACGCAGGCGCCCAACGGCACCTCGGCGGTGTGCGGGTAGTAGGTGTAGCTGGTGCGCTGCCGGGCCAGATACGGCCGCCATCGACCCATCATCTCGACGATGCTGAGGTCGGCCAGCGGCAGCCCGTTGTACTTGGCGGCTTCAGCGAACCACAGCGCCTTGAGTTCCTCGAGTTTGTCCGGATGTTCGGCGGCCAGGTCGCGGCACTGACTGCGGTCGCGTTCGATGTGGTACAGCTCCCAGCGGTCGTCGTCGAAGTGACCCCAGCCGGACGGCGTCGCCGCATGCACGGTGTTGGCGAACCAGCCCTGGTGCCAGATACCGCGGGTGCCGAGCATCTCGTAGAACTGGGTCTGTTTGCCGGTGACCGCATCCGGATCGGACAGGGCCGCTTTGAAACTCATCCCCTCCAGCGGCTTTTGCGGAATACCGCGCACGGTGGCCGGCGGGGTGATGTTCAGCAGATCGTAGACCGTCGGCGTCACGTCGCAGACGTTGATGTAGGTGTCACGTACCTCGCCGCGGGCACCAATACCGTTGGGCCAGCTGATGATTGCCGGGTCAGCGATACCGCCTTCGTGCGAGGCGTAACGTTTGTACAGCTTGTACGGCGTGTTGAAC
>CAZPZQ010000245.1:0-5444 GCA_964590745.1 uncultured Mycobacterium sp.
GATCGCCGCGATCAACCTGCGCCCGCACCCCGCCGAATTCGCGCTGTACTACGACTGCTGAAGGCGCGCAGCACACCACCCGCCCGCGGCGCGACGGTGGCCCGCAGATGCCGCCTTCCGGCCCGTCGGGTGGCCACATCCGGAGTACCGGACGGGGGTTGACCGCCGGGCGAGACCGTCGGTAACGATTAATGGTTTTGCGATAACGATTCAGATTCCGACGGCGACATAACCGCTCACATGCCCTTATCTTAAAGCGCGACCACAGCCAGAAGGGTAGGCGATGAGCAAAAGCCCATTCGCAGGGATGTCGCGCAGGGAGTTCTTGGCGAAGGTCGCCGCGGCGGGCGGTACCGCGATGCTCGCCGACTGGGCCATGCCGATCATCGAAAAGGCCTACGCGGCACCGGTGGAGTCCGGTTCTCTGCACGACATCGAACACATCGTGTTGTTCATGCAGGAAAACCATTCGTTCGACAATTACTTCGGTATGCGCTACGGAGTCAATGGGTTTGGCAACACACCGAACAATCCGCCGGACGTGTTCAAGCAGCGCGGCTGGGCGCCGTCGCCGTCCGGCGGCGGGCCCACCGACTGGAATAACCCCGCCCAGTTCACCTTGCCGTTCCGGCTGGACACCACCAGGGGCCCGAGCATATCGGGCGAGTGCGTGAACGACCCCGACCACTCCTGGGCACCGATGCACCAAGCATGGAACGGCGGCGCCAACGACGGTTGGCTGCCCATGTCGGTCAATTCGGTCGGGCCGAAAAACGCGCCGGCACTGATGGGCTACTACACCCGCGAAGACATCCCGATCCATTACCTGCTCGCCGATAAGTTCACCATCTGCGACCACTACTTTTGTTCGGTGCTGGGTCCCACCGTGCCCAATCGGCTGTACTGGCTGAGTGCCTCGATCGACCCGGAGGGCAACTTCGGCGGGCCGGAACTGCAAACCCCGACACCGTGGCCGAGTTTCAAGTTCTCCTGGGAGATCATGCCGCAATCGCTGGAGCGCGCCGGGGTCAGTTGGAAGGTGTACAACAGCAGTGATCTGGGGCCGATCAACGGGTTCATCCTCAACGGTTTGGTCAGCGCATTCAAGCAGGCCCTCGACCCCACCACCAATCTGTGGGCCAAAGGCATCTCACCGCAGTATCCGCTGAACTTCGCGCTCGATGTCGCGACCGATCGGCTGCCTTCGGTGTCCTGGGTGATCGCTCCGGTGCTGGAGTGCGAACATCCAGCGCTGCCGGTGTCGCTGGGGGCCGTCGGCATTGTCAACCTGCTGCGGATCCTGTTGTCCAACCCGAAGGTGTGGGCCAAGACGGCGGTCATCGTCAGCTACGACGAGAACGGCGGCTTCTTCGACCACGTCACCCCGCCGACGCCACCGCCGGGCACCCCCGGTGAATACATTCCGGAGTCGATCGTCAACAACGTGCCCGGCTCCGGCGGCGTCACCGGACCGGTCGGCTTGGGGTTTCGGGTGCCGTGTCTGTTCATCTCGCCGTTCAGCCGCGGCGGTCGAGTCGATTCCACGGTCTACGACCACACCTCGCAGTTGCGGTTGATCGAAACCCGGTTCGGCGCGCCGGTACCGAACCTGCCCAATGGCTCCTGGCGTCGTGAGATCACCGGCGACATGACCAATGCGTTCGATTTCTCCACCTTCGATCCGAGCAGTCCGAACTTCGGCAACCCGCTGCTGACAGCGCTACCTAAACTCCCGCAGTGCATACCGAACATCGTCACCGGAACCGCGGGTTTCGGTAATCCCTACCCGGTGCCATTCCCGCAATCCATGCCGGTACAAGAAAGCGGCCCGCCGGGATCATCGCCGCCAGCGATGCCAGCGGAGACGGCCCCGGCACCGTCCGCCCCGGCACCGTCCGCCCCGGCACCGTCGCTCCCGGCACCGTCGGCTCCGGCGCCACCGGCCCCGCCGCCACCGGACCTAACGCCGCCCGCCCCAGCGCCACCGGCAGCCCCGGCGCCACCGAGTCGAGCGCCGAGGGTGCCTGCGATCTCGCCGCTGTGAGCGCCGAAGGTTGGGGCAGCATGCACCCGGGCGGGCATGGTTCGGCGCCGGTCGCCACCGTCCGGTCTTAATCTCCGAAAACCTTGCGCACCACAGTTTTCGCTCGTCGTGTCACCCGAAGGTAGTTGTCCAGGAACTCACCGCCGTCGTCGTTGGGCCAGCCCGCGGCGACGGCCACGGCGTTGAGTTGGCGACCGGGCCCGGGCAGTTGATCGGTGGGTTTACCGCGGACCAATACCAGCGCGTTGCGGGCGGCGGTGGCTGTCAACCAGGCCTGGCGCAGCAGTTCCACCTCATCGGCGTCGAGCAGCGCAGCTGCTGCGATGGCGTCCAGCGCCTCCAGCGTCGAGGTGGTCTGCAGCGCCGCGACACGGTACGCGTGTTGCAGCTGTAGCAACTGCACGGTCCATTCGACGTCCGCCAGACCGCCGCGGCCCAGTTTGGTGTGTGTGTTGGAATCCGCACCGCGAGGGAGCCGTTCGGCATCCACCCGCGCTTTGATCCGCCGGATCTCACGCACCGCGTCGGCAGACACCCCGCCGGCCGGGTAGCGAGTCTGGTCGGCCATCAGCAAAAACCGCTCACCGAGGTCGACATCTCCGGCCACCCGATGCGCCCGCAACAGCGCCTGGATCTCCCACGGCTGCGCCCATTGCGCGTAGTAGGCCTGATAGGAGGCCAACGTCCGAACCAGCGGGCCGCTGCGGCCCTCGGGCCGCAAGTTGGTGTCGAGGTGCAGCGGCGGGTCCACGCTGGCGGTGCTCAGCAGTGCTCGCACCTGCTCGGCCACCGACGTCGACCAACGCACCGCTTCCGCGTCGGTCACCCCCTCAGCCGCCTCGCAAACGAACACTACATCCGCATCAGATCCGTAGCCCAACTCGCGGCCGCCAAGACGCCCCATGCCGATAACCGCGATTTTCGCCGGCGGTCGGCTTGCAGATCCGTTGTCGGACAGGTTGACTCGGATGACCGCATTCAGCGCGGCCTGCAGCACCGCCACCCATACCGCAGTCAGCGCCGCGCACACCTCCGTGACCTCCAGCATGCCGAGCAGGTCGGCGGAGGCGACGCGGGCTATTTCATGCCGGCGCAAGCTGCGCGCAGCGGCGATCGCCCGCACCGGATCGCCGTAACGTCCTGCCGAGGTGATCAGCGCGCCGGCCACGGCTGCCGGATCGGTGGCCAACAGCTTCGGGCCGGACGGACTGTCGCCATAGGCCTGGATGACGTCCGGGGCGCGCAACAACAGCTCCGGGATGTACGCCGAGGTGCCCAGCACCTGCATCAAGCGCTTGGCCACCGCACTCTTGTCGCGCAGCGTGGCCAGATACCAGTGCTGGCCGGCCATCGCCTCGCTGAGCCGCCGATAGGCCAGCAGGCCGGCGTCCGGGTTGGGGGTGCGGGACAGCCAGTACAGCAACTTGGGTAACAGCACCGACTGCACCCGCCCCCGGCGGCCGCTCTGGTTGGTCAGCGCGGCCAGATGAGTCAGCGCATCTTGCGGGCCCTCATAGCCCAGCGCGGCCAACTGACGTTCCGCTCCGCCGGCCGTCATGCCGGCCGACAGCTCCAGCCCGGCGGGGCTGACCAGCTCCAGCAGCGGTTGGTAGAACAGTTTGCTGTGCAGCCGCGACACCCGGAGGCTTTGTCGTTTGAGTTCTTCGCGCAGCACCCCTAATGCATCGTGCCGGCCGTCGGGTCGGACGTTTGCGGCGCGGGCCAGCCAGCGCAGCGCCTCGTCGTCGTCGGGCCGCGGCAGCAGGTGGGTGCGTTTGAGGCGCTGCAATTGCAGTCGGTGCTCGAGCAACCGGAGAAACTCATAGGAGGCGGTCAAATTGGCTGCGTCATCGCGGCCCACATAGCCACCGGCACCCAGCGCGGCGAGCGCATCGACGGTGGACGCAACGTGCAGGGCGGAATCGCTGCGGCCGTGCACCAACTGCAGCAACTGCACCGCGAATTCCACGTCGCGCAGTCCACCGGTGCCGAGTTTGATCTCGCGCTCCCGAACATCGGCCGGCACCGATTCCTCCACCCGGCGGCGCATCGCCTGCACGTCGGCCACGAAATGCTCCCGCTCGCAAGCGGTCCACACCATCGGCATCAGCGCGTCCAAGTAGGCCCGGCCCAGTTCGGCATCGCCAACTGCCGGACGAGCTTTCAACAACGCCTGGAACTCCCACGTTTTCGCCCACCGCTGGTAGTAGCTGATGTGCGATTCGAGCGTGCGCACCAGGGGCCCGTGCCGGCCTTCCGGACGAAGTCCGGCGTCCACTTCGAAAAAGGCTTCCGAGGCCACCCGCATCATCTCACCGGCCACGCGGTTGGTCAGCGCGTCGGCCGTCTCCCCGACGAAAACGACGTCGACGTCGCTGACGTAGTTCAGTTCTCGGGCGCCGCATTTGCCCATCGCGATGACCGCCAGTCGCGGCGGGCGGCCGTCATCGTTGCCGGTGCCTCCGGTAATCTCGGCGACCGTCAGTGCCGCCGCCAGCGCGGCGTCAGCTAGATCGGCCAAGTGCTCGCCGACGGCAGCAAATCGCAGCACCGGCTCGTCTTCGACGGTCGACGCCAGATCCAGTGCGGCCAGCACCAGCAACTGATCCCGGTAGCAGATGCGCAGCCGGTCGATGCAGGAATCCGGCTCAGTTGACGCTGCCGCGGCACAGTCTGCGAAGGTCCGACGCAGCTGATCGGCGGTCGGCAGGGTCACGTTGCCGGCCAGGAGTTTCCACGACTGCGGGTGGGCGATCAGGTGGTCGCCCAGTGCCAACGACGAACCGAGCAGTGCGAACAGCCGGCCGCGCAGGCTGCGGTCGGTGCGCAGCGCGCAGGTCAGCTCGTCCCACCCGGCGCTCTCTAGGGCCTCAGCGAGCCGTACCAGAGCACGCAGCGCGGTATCGGCATTCGGGGCGCGGGACAACGCCCAGAGCAAGTCGATGTTCGCCTGGCTCTCCGATCTGGACCAGCCCAGTTGCGCCAGGTCGGCAGCCGCACGCGGATCGACCAGACCCAGTCGCCCGGCACTGGGCAGCCGAGGGCGTCGCGTCGCGGGAATGGCCATGACCACGACGGTAGCGCACCGACCCAGCGACAGCCCGACGCAAGGGCAGCTGTCGACAGCGGTTACAGCGAAAGGTAGTTCCGCAGCTCGTATGGTGTCACATGGCTGCGATAATTCGCCCACTCTCGGCGCTTATTGCGCAGGAAGAAATCAAAGACCTGCTCGCCCAATGCTTCTGCCACCAGCTCGGAGTTCTCCATGTCGCTGAGCGCACGGTCCAGGCTGCCCGGCAGTTCGCGGTAACCCATCGCCCGGCGCTCCTCGAGGGTCAGGTCCCACACGTTGTCCTCGGCCTCCGGCGCCAGCACGTAACCCTTCTCCACCCCGCGCAGG
>CAZPZQ010000246.1:0-5442 GCA_964590745.1 uncultured Mycobacterium sp.
TGTCGGCGTGGTAGTCGCCGTGCATGATGCCCGGCTGCCAGGACGAAGGCCGGTGCTGCTCGAGCCAGGCGGCGACGGTGTCGACGCCGGGCAAGTCCGGGCCGGGATAGTCTTCGAACTGGCGGTAGGACTCCAGCTCCGAAAGCCACCGCGGCACTTGACGTTCCAGAAATCCCTCCGGTTTGCCGAAGTCGGCCAGTCCGACCGCGAGGTGGTCGACGGCGCCGAGTTTGGCCAGGGCGTCGGCCATCGACAGACCCATCTGATAGCGGATGGTGGCGTCACCGGCGTGCAGTTCCGGCAGTTCTTCGCCCGCGTTGAACCCGTCCACCGGCTCCATCAGGTAGAACACCGCATCGCCGAGCACGGCCGGGTCGTCGCAGGTGGCGATCAGCCGCGGATGCGGCACATCGGTGTCGGCCAGCGCGGCCAGCACCCGGGTTTCCCGCAGCATCACCGCGTTGCTGCGCGGCCGCAGATGCAGCGGGCCGCGGCGCAGCACATAAGACCGGCCGGATCTGGTGAAGCGCAGCATGACGTTCTGGGTTCCGCCGCTGAGTTCGGTGACGTTTTCCAGCGGCCCCTCGCCGAGTCGTTGGCCGGACATCCACTCCGCTACCGCTTCTAGGTCCACGTGGGATGAACCTACCGGGTGGGGCCACGCGGGCCGTCACACCCGTCGCACCCGTCACCGGAAACCCGCCATGGGGTGAGTTGCCCGCCTTGGCGCGACAAACTGCGGCCGGCGGTGTTGACCGCGGCTGGAACCGGCGCCGGAGAACCCGGCCGATCTAGGCATCCGCCACGCCGGCAGCCACACCAGCTGCACCAGCCTCACCGGTCTCGGATTGTCGCGCGAAGGCGGGCGCCAACCTATATGCCCAGCCCTGGGATCAGGTGTGGCGCGCGGTCAGCCTTTGGGGCGCGAGGTGTGCGAGACGGTCTGGATCCGGATCAGCCCATCGGCGAACACGAAGGTGTCGACGCCGTCGGTGCGCTCAGCCGGCGAGTCGAGCACCCACTCCAGCAGCAGGACGTCGCCGGCGAACGTCCGGGTTTTCACGTCGAAGACGGCATTGGCCGGCAAGCCGGAGATTTGTTTGTCGAATGCCGCCCGGATGCTGTCTTTGCCCCGCGCCACACCGCTCGGGGTGATCAGCACGGCGTCGTCGGCGTAATCGGCGACCAGTTCGTCGAGGTTGCCGGTGACCAGCGCGTGGGCGTGGTGGTCGAAGACCTCCTGCGGTGTGCGTGCCATGTGTGCCCCATCCTTCGATATGCGGTGGCGGTGTGGTGTGTTCGCAATGACCATAACGCCCGAATGCGGAGTTCACAGTCCCGTGGCATACCCTGTGGCGCTCATCGTGGCGTCGGCCAGGGCACTCCGTCGCGCAGTTTCACCGGACCGCACGGCGGGTAGCCGACCCGACGCGTATGCGTCCACGACGAGGGGGCAATCAATGAATCCCGAACTACCACCGGAACCGGGCCGGCCCGGCGAACCACCCGAACGTCTGGCGCCCGAAGAGGTGCCGGAACGGCTGGCGCCGGACGACCCACCGGAGCCGCCGGCGCCGGTCGAGCCGCCGGACTGATAACGGCGGCGCCCCATAAGCTGTCAAGGTGCAGTTGCTTCTGATCCGGCATGCACTTCCGTTGCGCAGCGACCATGGTGAAGGCTCCGACCCGGAGCTGTCCGACATCGGGATGCAACAGGCGCAGCGCCTGCCCGACGCACTGGCCCGATACCCCGTTGCGCGGGTGGTGAGTAGCCCGCAGCGCCGAGCCGTCCGGACCGCCGAACCCCTCGCTGCGGCGCGCCAGCTGCCGATAGCAATAGAAGAGCGGTTCGCCGAGTACGACCGGGAACTGCCGGGTTATCTGCCGATCGAGCAGCTTCGCACCGAGCGCCCGCAGGATTGGGAACGGATGGCCCAGGGCCACCTGCCCGGCGACATCGACGAGGCAGCGTTTTGCGCCCGGGTGGCCGCCGCGACCGCCGACGTGGTGGCCGCGGCCGACCCAGACCAGACCGTGGTGGTGTTCAGCCACGGCGGGGTGATCAACGTGGTGCTGCACCAGATCCTGGGCACGCCGCGATTGTTGTCGTTTCCGATCGACTACGTGTCGGTGACACGGCTGCTGTATGCGCGCTCCGGACAGG
Source organism: uncultured Mycobacterium sp. (assembly GCA_964590745.1). Lineage (GTDB taxonomy): Bacteria > Actinomycetota > Actinomycetes > Mycobacteriales > Mycobacteriaceae > Mycobacterium. The sequence continues at coordinate 2,165 of CAZPZQ010000246.1, forward strand.
CCACCGTGGTGTCGACCAACTGCACCGAGCACGTCTGGGACCTGCTGCCGCGTAACCGGCGTCGGCGCGGCGGCGACGCGGCTACCGCTCGGCGGCCAGACTCCGCTTCGCCGCCCGGCGCAACTGATAGATCCGCGCGGTGCCGGCCAGCACGGTGATCAGCCCGCCGCCCACCGCCGCCAGCAGGATCGCCACCCCCAGCGGGAGGGTCCAGTGCCAGCCCAGGAAGGTGAGCTGCGCCGAGTCGGGATTTTGCGCGACGAAGATCAACAGCACGATCAGAATCAGGAAGCCGGCGATCAACGCGCTCCACAGTGCGGCCGCGCGGGTGAACGGAACCGTCGAACTCGGCGGCCCGGCACCGCGCGGCTCGCCGCGGGGCCGGTCGGGTGATCCGGGGTGGTCGCTGCTCATGGGTGTCATCTTGCCGGTTCTCGCCCGGAAATGAACCCGATCCGTCGGGTCGGGCGTCACACTTTGGCACAAGCGCGGTCATCGACCCTTCCGTCAATTACCGTTGGTCGGGTGAATGCAGCGCCCGAGCGTGCCCTCGGCGACTGGCCGGCGATTCTGACTTGGCGGGCGCCCGACGCGCCGCGGATGGAATCGGTGCGGGTGCAGTTGTCCGGCAACCGAATTAAGGCGAACGGACAAATCGTGGCCGCGGCGACGGGAGCGCATCCGGCGTTCAGCGCGTACTACGACTTGCAGACCGACGACGCCGGCGCCGCCAGGCGGCTGGGATTGACCGTCATCCTGGCCGAGCGGGAACGTCAGTTGTCCATCGCTCGCGACGAAGAAAACATGTGGCTCCTCACCGATTCCCGGGGCGAGTCGCGGGCCGGCTACGACGGGGCGCTCGACGTTGATGTGGTGTTCAGCCCGTTTTTCAACGCCTTGCCGATTCGCCGGGCCGGCCTGCACGAACGCGCTGCCGAGATCACCGTCCCGACCATCTACGTGCGGTTGCCGGAGATGTCGGTCGCCGCGGTCGCCACCAGTTACTGCAGTTGGCCCCCCGAGCAGCGCGCCGGGATCGAAGTGCGCTCGCCCGGCAGCGACCCGTTGGGCACCACCGTCAGCGTCGACGCCGCGGGGTTTGTGCTGGATTATCCCGGACTGGCAGCGCGGATCTGATCACGCCGCCGGCCCGGCCTGCCGCGGTCAGTTCGCTGCGCCAGTTGTCCGCGCCGACGACGACGGTGACGATCTCGTGTCGGGGGAAGCTGTCGTAGCGGGTGCGGGCCGCGTGGCCCAACTCGACCAGTTCGGCTACCGAGTCGGCGGCCGACAGCGAATCCCGCGCGTCCGACAGCAGTTCGATGACGCGGTCCAACGCCGGTAACAGTCGCCGCCAGTTGGCCTCGCACATGGCCCGCACCAGGTCTGGAGCGGTGCCCGCAACCCGGGTGCCGTCTTGGAAGGAACCCGCGGCCAGCGCGAACGCCAGGGGTACGTCGGCGGCGGTGACGGCCAGCGCTTCGGCGAGCAGGTGCGGCAGATGGGAGACGACGGCTGCGGCCGCGTCGTGTTCGTCGGAGCGGGCCGGCACTGCGACCGAACCGCAGTCCAGGATCAGCTCCAGCACGGTCGACCACACCGTCGGGTCCACGTGGTCGTCCACGCTGATCACCCACGGCGCACCGGCGAACAGCTTGGCGTGCCCGGCTGGCCACCCTGAACGGGCGGTTCCTGCCATCGGGTGGCCGCCGACGAACCGCGCTTGCAGACCGGCGGCGGTGACCTCGTCGAGTACCGCACCCTTGACGCTGGTGACGTCGGTCAGCGGGCAGTCCGGAGCGGATCGGCGGATGCCGTCCAGCAGGCTGGACAGCGCCGGCACCGGCACGGCCAGCACGATCAGCGCGTCGGTCTGGGCGGCGCGGGACAAGGCGTCATCGAGGTCAGTGGTGGCGTCGAAACCGTCGGCCATCGCGGCCTGCACGCCGTAGGCCGACCGGTTGTAGCCGAACGTCTCCCGACCGGCCGCCGCGGCTGCGCGAAGCACCGAACCGCCGATCAGCCCCAACCCGAGCACGCATACCGGTGTCTTTGCTGCTTTTCCCGCCACCGTTCCAGGTTGGCACATCCGGACGGCGCCGTCGCCCGACGCTGGTAGACGGGTGCCGATCACCCGTCGGCGGGCGGCGCTGATCCGAGGCGGTGGGCAAGATTGCTGGTCATGGGGTCAGTCGACGACTACCGTAGGCGCCGATGGCAGCACAAGAAGCGTCCGCAACGGGCCGCCCGGTGAGCACACTGGACGGCTTCGGGGTGGCCGCCGTGCGCGAGGACGCCAAGTGGCGCTGTTCGCCGATGCGTGCCGCAGCGCTGACCAGCCTGGCCGCCGCCGAAACCGAGCTTCGTGAACTGCGCAGTTCCGGCGCTGTTGTCGGGCTGCTCAACGTCGACGACGAGTTTTTCGTGATCATCCGCCCGGCGCCGGCGGGCACCCGGCTGCTGCTCTCGGATGCGACCGCTGCGCTGGACTATGACCTCGCTGACGAAGTGCTGGACAAACTCGACGCCGACATCGGCGCCGAAGACCTGGAAGACGCCGACCCGTTCGAGGAAGGCGACCTGGCGTTGCTGGCCGACGTCGGGCTGCCCGAGGCGGTGCTGGGCGTCATCCTCGACGAGTCCGACCTCGAAGTCGACGAGCAGTTGCTGCGGATCGCTCGAGAGATGGGCTTCGAGGAGCAGATGTCGGCGGTGTTGCGCCGGCTCGGCCGATGACCGGCGGCCGGACCGCTGACGAAGACCTGATCCGCGCCGCGCTGTCGGCGGCCCGGACCGCCGGGCCGCGGGATGTGCCGGTGGGTGCGGTGGTCGTCGGCCCGGATGGCGCCGTACTGGCGAGCGCCGCCAACGCCCGGGAGGCGCTCGGGGATCCGACCGCGCACGCCGAGTTGTTGGCGATGCGGCAGGCCGCCGCCGTGCTCGGCGACGGCTGGCGGTTGGATGGAACGACATTGGCCGTCACCGTCGAGCCGTGCACGATGTGCGCGGGCGCGCTGGTGCTGGCCCGGGTCACCCGACTGGTGTTCGGCGCTTTCGAACCCAAAACCGGTGCGGTGGGCTCACTGTGGGACGTGGTTCGCGACCGGCGGCTCAACCACCGTCCGGAGGTGCGCGGCGGGGTGCTGGCCGACGAATGCGCCGCCCTGCTGGCGGAGTTCTTCGCCCGCCAGCGGACGGGCTGACTGGGCACGTTTCGGTGTCGGTTCGGTAGGCTGTCCCGCGGTGGCGTGTCCGAGCGGCCTAAGGAGCACGCCTCG
>CAZPZQ010000247.1:0-5400 GCA_964590745.1 uncultured Mycobacterium sp.
ACAGGTCCTCGCCACGGCGCACCGAGCGGCCGAGGTGGATGCCTATCCGGACCCGGAATATGTGCTGTGGTTGTCGGTGACGCTTGCCGTGCGGTGCGCGCTGAATGTCGACGGCGCACCGAACCGCTGGCTCGGCTCGGGCGAAGGCGATCATGAAGCCGTCGCCCTGGCCTTTGACCACATAGCCGCCGTGTTGCCGGACCGTTTGGTGCACCAGTTCGGCGTGCCGGGCGATCAGCCGGACCCACGCCCGGTCACCGATTCGTTCGTTGAGGGCGGTGGACTCTTCGATATCGGTGAACAGGATCACCACTCGGCCATCCGGCGTGATGCGGGCCAGGTCGGGTCGTTCCACCGCGGCCCAGTCGGCGAGATCCTCGATCGAACTGCGCACCGCGGCGCCGAACCCCTGCTTGCGCACCAGGTTTGCGGTCTGCCAGACGGTCTTGACGGCCTCTCGTCCGCTGGACAACAGCCAATTTGCCGGATCGACCCGACGCTGCAGCGCCGCGGCCTCGCGGCGTGCCTGCCGCAACCGGACCGTCATGACGACCAACGCCACCGCCTCGGCCACCGCCACTCCGGCCAACAGGTAAACCGCGGTCAGCAGGCTCACGGGCGGGACACAAACTCCACCACGACGTCGGTGAAGGCGTCGTTGTCGTCGCCGGCCGCGGTGTGCCCGGCGTCGGACAACTCGACGAACTCAGCGGACGGGACCTTGCCGAGGAAATCTCGGACACCGTCCGCGCTGACCACATCCGACAACTTGCCGCGGATCAACAGGATCGGGATACTCAGCCCGATCGCGGCCGCCTCGATTTTCTCGGTGCGCAGCGCCGGATCGTCGCCGGGTTTGGTCATCAACGCCGGATCCCAGTGCCAGTACCAGCGGCCGCCGCGCAGCCGTAGGTTCTTTTTCAAGCCGTCCGGGCTGCGCGGCTTGGTCCGGTGTGGCAGGTAAGCCGCGACGGCGTCAGCGGCCTGCGTGAGTGAGTCGAATCCGTGCATGTGGCTGGCCATGAAAGCGCGGATTCGGGCGCTGCCCGCCTTCTCATAGCGCGGCACCACGTCGACCAGGATCAGCTTGCACACCTGGTCCGGGCCGGCCTGTGCGGCGGCCAAGATGCCGGTCAGTCCACCCATGCTCGCCCCGATCAGCACCACCGGTCGTTCGATGGCGTCGAGCACCGCCATCACGTCGGCGGTCAGTGTTTCGATCGCATAGTCGGCGTCCGGAGCGCGATCGCTGTCGCCGTGGCCGCGGGTGTCGAGTGCGATGACATGGTGGCCGCAGTCGGCAAAGACATCGCCAGTGTTCTTCCAGGAGAACCGATTCTGACCACCGCCGTGCAGCATCAGCACGGTCGGGCGGTCCACGGCGTCGGCACTGTCGCGGTTCCATTCATCGGCTACCAAGGTGATCCCGTCGACACCGCGGAATTCGACAGTCCGGGCGCGGCTCATCGGGCGCCTCTCGGCTCGTCGGTCCCCGCGTGTCGACCATGGTTCGCCCGCAGGTCTGCAGACCCGACTTGACCCGCGCCGGACGGTGCTGACGTCGCCATTCGCACACGCTAACGTTTCAGTAGCGCCTGCGGAATCCGATTCGCTCACCCGACGCATCGGCACATTCACCACGCTCGAAAGGGGTGCGCGCGGCCATGGCCGAACCGCGCTGGATCGACGTGCCAGCGCCCCAGGTTGGACTCAAGGCATTGAGCTGGGGAAAGCCGGGCAACCCGGTCGCCCTGTGCCTGCACGGTTTCCCGGACACCGCGTACAGCTTTCGCAAACTGGCGCCGCGGCTGGTCGCTGCCGGCTGGCGAGTGGTGGCGCCGTTTCTGCGCGGCTACGTGCCATCGTCGATCCCGGCCGACGGCAGCTACCACATCGGGGCGCTGATGGACGACGCGCTGCAGGTGCACGCCGCGGCCGGGGCCACCGGGAGCGACGTGGTGATCGGCCACGACTGGGGTGCACTGGCAGCAACCGGGCTGGCCGCCATGCCGGACAGTCCATTCACTCGGGCGGTGATCATGTCTGTGCCACCGCCCGCGGCGCTTCAGTCCCCCGGCCGGGTGGCCGACCGGCTCCGGTTGGCCGCCCGGTTGCCGGTCCAGCTGCTGCGCAGCTGGTACATCGGCTACTTCCAACTGCCCTGGCTGCCGGAACGGTCCGCGTCCTGGGTGCTGCCGCTGTTGTGGCGGCGTTGGTCACCTGGCTACGACGCAGAAGAAGACTTGCGGCACGTCGACGCCGCGATCGGCACGCCGGAGAGTTGGCGCGCCGCACTCGGACCGTATCGAGCTTTGCTGCGCAACAGCCGTCCGCCGGCCCGCTACGCCGACCTGCACCGGTACTGGCGGCTACCACCGCTGCTGCCGAGCCTGTATTTGCACGGCAGCAACGATGGCTGCATGACGCCGGCCTTCGCCCGCTGGGCACAGCTGGTGTTACCCGCGGGCAGTGACGTGGCCGTCGTCGAGCACGCCGGGCACTTCCTCCAGCTCGAACAGCCCGACCGGGTCGCCGAGTTGGTGCTGCGCTTTCTGGGTTCATGAGCTGATGCGCGCCGCTTGTGTTCATGACCGCCGGTCCTCCTCATCACTGCGTTCAGCATCGTCGCGACGGGCACGGATGCGCGGGCATCGGATGGCCGCGGTCGATGCTCAGTTCTACTGGATGTCGGCCAAGATCCCCAATGACCAGTTCTTGCTCTACGCCTTTGCCGGCGTGCCCGACGACGTCGACGCGGTAGTCGCGGAAGTGCTGCGCCGAGCCAGGGCATGCCCAGATCTGACCATGCGCGCCGAGGACGCGGGCGGCCTGGCTTACCCGCGCTGGGTACCTGCGGTAGCCCGCTTCGGGGCGGCCCGGCATCAACTCGCCGATGACACGTGGCACGGCTGCCTGGACGCGGTCGCGCGACTCGCCGATGACCAACTTGACATCCGCTGTGCGCCGTGGCGACTACACCTGTTCGCCCCGGTGAACGGCATTCCTGGCAACCCCGGCCCGAGCACCGTGGCGGTGTTGCAGGTTGCCCATGCCTTAGCCGACGGCGCGCGAGCATCCGCGCTGGCCGGGTGGCTGTTCGGCCGCACCGCACCCGTGCCCGCGGTCCTTCCGCCGCAGCGCGGCTTTCTGCCGCTACGGGCTGCTGCTGCCGCCCGCGCCCATCGACGACAGATCCGCGACATCCGCACCGGGCGGTTGCCACCACCGATCGGAAACCGACCGGCGTTAGTCACCAACCGTCGCCCGTCTGAGGCGCGCACCGTACGCACCCTGGTGCGGCGACGCACGGAACTGAGCGGCCCCACCATCACCGTGCGGGTGCTGACCGCGGTGTCGGACGCACTGTCTGGATATCTCGGTGGGCCGTGCGACGCACTGGCCGCCGAAGTGCCGATGGCGAAACCGGGTAAACGCCAGGCGCACAACCATTTCGGCAATGTCTGCGTCGGGTTGTACCCGCAACTGGACCCGCAGGCGCGGACCGATCGGATCGCGGCCGATCTGGCGAACGGCCGGCGCCGGATACAGCACCCGGCCGCCAGGGCGGCCGACCGGGCTTTCGCCGCGGTGCCGGCCGCGCTGTTGCGCTGGGGGATCGCCCGGTTCGACGCGGAGGCCCGGCCGGCACGGGTAGCCGGGAACACCGTGGTGTCCAGCGTGCACCGCGGCGCCGCCGACCTGCACTTCGGCCCCGCGCCGGTGCTGCTGACTGCGGGATTCCCGGCACTGTCGCCGGCGATGAGCCTCACCCACGGTGTGCACGGGATCGGCGATACCGTCGTGATCAGCGTGCATGCTGCCGCGTCCGCCATCGGCGACATCGACGACTACCTGCACCGGCTCGACGCGGCACTGTAACCCACCCCGAGCGATCGTCTAGGTTAGGACGCATGGCCGCTGATGTCGCGCTCTTGATTCTGCGTCTGGTGCTGGGCCTGACCCTGGCCGCGCACGGTTTGAACAAGTTCTTCGGCGGTGGCCGGATTCCGGGCACCGCGACCTGGTTCGAAAGCATCGGCATGAAACCGGGCAGATTTCACGCGGTCAGCGCCGCGACCACCGAGGTCACCGCCGGCTTGGGACTGGCCGCCGGATTGCTCACCCCGATCCCGGCGGCCGGGTTCGTTGCGCTGATGCTGGTGGCGGTGTGGACGGTGCACCGACCGCACGGCTTTTTCGTGTTCAGCCAGGGCTGGGAGTACAACCTGGTGCTGGCGGTCAGTGCGGTGGTGGTGGCGATGCTCGGGGCCGGCCGGCTCAGCCTGGACTGGCTGCTCTTCGGCGGCAATTGGCTCGACGGCTGGTGCGGTCTGCTGATCTCAGCCGGCCTCGGTCTGCTCGGTGCGGTCGGCCAACTGGTGATCTTCTACCGCCCGCCGGCCAAGACGGCTGACTGACCGGCCGTTCAGCCACACCCGGTGGACGCTCAATAAGCCTTGTAGTCAGCGCGCTTCGGCCGGTATTGGTTTTGCGTAATGTGGGAATCATGCTGGTCCATCCGGTTCGATCACACCGCAGCGCCGACGACTTTCCCCGTCGTGAACACCTGGCTTGGAAGATCGCCCAGGTAGCCGCCGACCCGGTGGCGGTGCCCGCCGACAGCGAGGCGATGGTGATCAACCGGATCATCGATGACGCAGCGGTCAGCGCCGCCTCGGTGCTGCGTCGTGCGGTTACCGTGGCCCGGCAGCAGGCGCTGGCCCATCCGGTGTCTTCGGGTGCTCCTGGCGCCCAGGTTTTCGGCGTACCGGGCAACGTTTCCGCGGAGTGGGCGGCCTGGGCCAACGGGGTGGCGGTGCGCGAACTCGATTTCCACGACACGTTTTTGGCGGCCGAGTACTCCCATCCCGGCGACAACATTCCGCCGCTGGTCGCGGTCGCCCAACAGCTCGCGGTGTCCGGTGCCGACCTGATCCGCGGTATCGCCACCGCCTACGAGATCCAGATCGACCTGTCGCGCGGAATCTGCCTACACGAACACAAGATTGACCACGTCGCGCACCTGGGGCCGTCGGTTGCCGCCGGTATCGGCGCCATGCTGCGACTGGACCCGGAGATCATCTATCAGGCCGTCGGCCAGGCATTGCATCTGACCACCGCCACCCGGCAGTCGCGCAAGGGACTGATCTCGAGTTGGAAGGCGTTCGCTCCGGCCCACGCAGGCAAGGTGGCCATCGAGGCGGTCGATCGGGCGATGCGCGGGGAGGGCTCACCGGCGCCGATCTGGGAGGGCGAGGACGGGGTGATCGCGTGGCTGCTGAGCGGTCCGGACCACACTTATCAGGTCCCGCTACCGGGCCCCGGCGAAGCGAAACGGGCCATTCTGGACAGCTACACCAAAGAGCATTCGGCTGAGTACCAAAGCCAGGCGCTGATCGA
>CAZPZQ010000248.1:0-5385 GCA_964590745.1 uncultured Mycobacterium sp.
CAGGTCATAGCGCATCTGATGGCCGAACAGGCTGCGGGTGCCGGTGCCGGTGCGGTCCGCCTTGCGGGTGCCTCGTTCGAGCACCAGCCGCAGCAAGTCTTCGTACGGCGTGGCGATCGGCACGCCGCCCAGCTTACGTCGGACCGCGCGGAGTAGAACGGAAGCCATGCCCAACATCAGCGACACCATCACCACCCCGGACGGGGACTGCACTGTCCATTTGTTCACCAGGGAAGGCTCCGGTACACCGGGCCCCTGGCCGGGGGTGGTCATGTACCCGGACGCCGGCGGGGTACGGGACACGTTTTTTGACATGGCCGCCAAACTGGCCGGATTCGGCTATGCCGTGCTGTTGCCCGACGTCTACTACCGGCACGGTGGCTTTGCGCCGTTCGACATGGCCACCGCGTTCAGCGACGCGAAAGAACGCGGCCGGATCATGTCGATGGTGCACAGCATCACCCCGGACATGATGGCCGTCGACGCCGGTGCCTTCTTCGACTACCTCGCCGGCCGTCCGGAGGTGCGCGGTGACCGGTTCGGGGTGTGCGGTTACTGCATGGGCGGGCGCACCTCGTTGGTGGTCGCCGGCCGCCAGCCCGATCGGGTTTGCGCAGCGGCATCGTTTCACGGCGGCGGGCTGGCCACCGACCAGCCGGACAGTCCGCATCTGCTGGCACCGAAGATCCGGGCCGCGGTATATGTGGCCGGTGCGCATCGGGATAGCTCCTTCACCGCCAAACAGGCGGCGATGCTCGACGAAGCGCTGACCGCGGCCGGCGTCGAGCACACCATCGAAACCTACCCGGCCGAACACGGTTTCGCCGTCCCGGACAACCCGCCGTACGACGCCGCCGCTGACGAGCGGCACTGGACCGCGATGCGGGAACTGTTCGCCGCCAAGCTGGCGGGTTAGCTGCTCTGGAGCGGCCGCCGAACCCGGCTGCCGCTGACGCGTCGCCATCCGGGATGTCCTAGCCGCCGAGGTCACTTCCGCTCAAGGCATTACCTCCGCGGTTTATGACACCGGTAAATCGACCAGTTCGGCTAGCCGGGCGCGGTGTCGGTAACCGGTGCCGAACGCCAACTGGTCGCTTTTGGCCCGCTTGAGATACAGGTGCGCCGGATATTCCCACGTCATCCCGATGCCGCCGTGCAGTTGGATGCACTCTTCGGCGGCGTGCACGGCAGCGTCGCCGCAGTAGGCCGCCGCGATCGCTGCGCCGATGGCTGCTTCGGCGTCGTCCCGTCCGCAGGTGCCGGCGGCGTACCGGGCCGCGGCGGCCGCTGCACCGACCTGCAACCACACGTCGACAACCCGGTGCTTGATCGCCTGATAGGAGCCGATCAAACGACCGAACTGCTTGCGTTCCTTCGCGTAAGCCAGGGTGGTGTCGAAACACCACTGCGCTACCCCGAACTGCTCGGAGGCCAGCAGGGCCGCGCCGGTCTGCAGCGCGGCCAGCAACGCAGCCTGGGCGGAGCCGCGGCCCACCCGGGACGACGGCGCACCGGAAAACCGCACATCGGCCAGCGGTCTGGTCATGTCCAAGCTCAGCACCGGCGACACCGCAACGCCGGTTGCCGCCACCGACACGGTGTGCAGCTCAAGCTCGCTTGGCCCGGCCACCGGTACCACCAGCAGGTCGGCGTCTGCCACCCCGGCCACACTGGTGACCGTGCCGGTAAGACCGTCAGTGCCGAGTTGCACACCGGTGATCGGGTCGCCGGGCGCGGTGCACAGCGGCACCGCCAGCGCCGCCGTGCTGTCCCCGCTGGCCAAGGCCGCGACGGTGTCGGTGTCGCCGACCCGCAGCAGCGCAACCGTCGCCAGCACCGCGCTGGACAGAAACGGCACCGGCGCAACGGACCGGCCGATCTCTTCGGCCACTACCGCGGCCTCGCGCGCCGCCGGACCCGCACCGCCCAGCGACTCGGGCACCAGTAGACCCGCGACGCCCAAGTCGGTCGCCAGCGTGCGCCAGACCCCGGAAAAGTCCGGTGCCGCAGCATCGTACAAGCCGGCGACGGCTTCTGGTGGGCACCGGTCGCCCAGCAGTCGCCGGACGCTGTCCCGAAGAGCCGCTTCGGTGTCGGAGTAGAGCAGGTCGACGGTGTCCGGCTGCCGGCTCATCGGGCCAGGTCTTTCCAGGCGATGTCCTTGTCGACGCGGTGTTCTCCGGGCAGGCCGAGAATCCGCTCGGCGATGGTATTGCGCAGGATTTCCGACGTGCCGCCCTCGATGGAGTTCCCCTTGGCCCGCAGATAGCGGTATCCCGGCCCGCGGCCGGTGAAGTCGACCCGCTCGGTTCTGCGCATGGTCCAATCGTCGTAGCGCAGGCCCGATTCGGCGTGCAGTTCCACCTCGAACCCGGAAATCGCTTGAAACAGGCGGGCGAACGTCACTTTCAGTCCGGCGCCCTCCGGACCGGGCTGACCCGCGGCCATGCCCTGCCGTAGCCGGATGCCGACCAGCCGGGCGACCTCCGCCTCCACCCACAAGCGCATCAATTCGTCGTGCATCGCCGGGTTCCGCAGGCCTGGCTCGGCACGCCAAGCGTCGGTGACCTTGCCGATCATGCCGTCCTCCCGCGCGGTGCCCGCCAACGAGCCGATGGCGACCCGTTCACTGTTCAGCGTGGCGGTCGCCACCTTCCAGCCGCCGCCGACGGCGCCCAGCCGGTTGGCATCCGGCACCCGCACGTCGGTGAGGAACACCTCGTTGAACTCGGCCTCGCCGGTGATCTGACGTAGCGGCCGGACATCGACACCCGGCACCGTCATGTCGCACAGAAAATAGGTCAACCCCTGGTGCTTGGGCACCGCCGGGTCGGTCCGCGCGACCAGCAGCGCCATCTGCGCGTGCTGCGCGCTGGACGTCCACACCTTCTGCCCATTGATGATCCAGTCGGCATTCTCGGCCGAGCCGTCCCGGACCGCGCGGGTGGAAAGCCCGGCCAAATCCGATCCGGCGCCCGGCTCGCTGAACAACTGGCAGTAAATGTGATCGCCGACGAACAACGGGCGCAGGAACTTTCGCTTCTGCTCGTCGGTGCCGAACGCCACGATCGTCGGCGCCGCCATCCCCAGCCCAATCCCGTTGCGCGCGGTATCGACCTGCGGCGCGCCCGCTGCGGCCAACTCCCTGTCGACCTGTTGCTGAAAGCTGCGCGGCAGACCCAGACCGCCGCAACCGCGCGGGAAGTACACCCACGCCAAGCCGGCATCGAACCGTGCGCCGAGAAACTCTCGCCGGTCGCTGGTGGCCGGATCGTGTTGGGCGACCAGCGCCTGAACCCGCGCGCTCAGGTCCACTGCGATCTCATGTTGCGCAACACCCATCGGTTGTCTCCCGTCCTCAGATGCCCGCGGCGTCGGCGACTTCCCGGGCTTTGCGCACCAGCGCATCGATCCACGCCAGAACCGGGGTGCCCGCAGCCGCCTTGTTCTGCGGGGTGTCCAGTGCCCGCCGCATTACCCCTTCGGCGATGATGGCGACCTTCCACAGCCCCAGCGCATGCCAGTACTGCAGCGTCGCCTCGTCTCGGCCGGTCTGCTCGAGATACACCCGAGTCAGTTCGGCGCGGTCCGGGAAGCCGTCCAACGTGGCGGCGGCGAAGTCGCCGGCGATGTCCTCTTCGCCGGGCTGCGGCCAGTACGCGAGCAGGCTGCCCATGTCGGCCAGTGGGTCGCCGAGGGTGGACAACTCCCAGTCCAGCACCGCGATCACCTCGCCGGTGTCTCGCGAGGTAATCACGTTGCGGAGGTGGAAATCCCCGTGTACCAGCGTGAGTTCCTGTTGTTGGGGTGCGGCAGCCACCAGCCGTCGGGTCAGGTCGTCGAGTTCGGGCAGCTCCCGGGTCTTGGATTGCTCCCACTGTCCGGCCCACCGTTTGAGTTGACGCTGCGCGTACGGCTTGTGGCTGGCCAAGTCGTCCAGACCCACGCTCTCGATGTCGACGGCGTGGATCTTGGCCAAGGTTTTCGGCATGGACAGGCCGATCTGTCGGCGGCGCTGCGGCGTCAGCGCCTCGGCCACCGACAGCCGATCCAGCACCAGGCCGTCGACATACTCCATCAGCAGCATCGGCACCTCCGACCCGTTCGGGTCGGTTTGCCGGGTCAGCCCGTACACCCGCGGCGTCGGCACGCCGGTGCCCTGCAGGGCGGACAGGATGCGCGCTTCGCGGGCGACGTCATGTGCCGACGCCAGCAGGTGGCCCAGTGGCGGTCGACGCAGCACCCACCGATGGTCGGCGGCGTCGTACACCAGGTAGGTCAGGTTCGACTGGCCGAGCCCGATCCGCTCAAATCGCAGCGGACGGGTGACCGGGATCCCAAGTAGCGCGATCCAGCGTGCAACGGCCGCGGCGTCGACGCCGATAACCGCTGATTCGCCGTTATCCATCGTCGACTGACCGGAACATCGTTGCATTGCCGAGCCGTTGGCCGCCGTCGACCACCATGACTTCGCCGGTGATCCAGCTCGCAGCGTCGGATACCAGAAACGCGACGGCTTCGGCCACGTCGGGCGGCTCGCCGATCCGGCCCAGCGCGGTGGACGCTGACAGCGCCTGCTCGTGATCCTTCCATAGCGCCTCGGCCAGCCGGGTGCGCACCACCCCCGGACAGACCGCGTTTACCCGTACTTTCGGCGAAAGTTCCAGCGCCAGCTGTTTGGTGGCATGGATCAGCGCGGCCTTGGTGGTGTTGTACAGGCCCAGGCCGGGTTCGAATCCCATGCCGCCGATCGAGGCGATGTTGATCACCGACCCGCCGTGCTTACCCATCCATGCCTGGACCGCGGACGAGGTCCACAGCAGCGGCCCCCACAGGTTGATGTCGAAGATCTTGGCGAAGACGCCATGATCCTGGTCGACCAGTGGGCCGAACGCCGGGTTGGTTCCGGCGTTGTTGACCAAGATGTCGAGCGTACCGAATCGGTCCAGGGTGACCCCCAGACAATGTTGCGCCGCATCGGTCTCAGCCGCGTGGGCGGCCACACCGAGTGCGTTGCCGCCGATCTGGGCGGCCGCCGCATCGGCATTCTCCTGCTTTCGCGACGTCAGCACCACATTGGCGCCCGCGGCGGCGAGGCGCTGGCCAATCGCCAGCCCGATTCCACGTGATCCGCCGGTGATCACGGCGGTGCGGCCGGCCAACTGCGGCGCCGTCATTGCGACACCCTTGCGACGTTGTCGGCGGCATCCCGGTATTTGCGCAGCTCCTGGCGCGCGATAGCGCGTTTGTGCACCTCATCCGGCCCGTCGGCGAGCCGCAGGGTGCGCAGGTGCGCCCAGAAGGCGGCCAGCGGGAAGTCGTCGGTGACGCCGCCGGCGCCGTGCACCTGGATGGCCCGGTCGACGATCTTGAGTGCGATGTTGG
>CAZPZQ010000249.1:0-5384 GCA_964590745.1 uncultured Mycobacterium sp.
GGCCGAACGCGAACAGGGCATCACCATCGACGTCGCCTACCGCTACTTCTCCACCCCCAAACGGAAATTCATCATCGCCGACACCCCCGGCCACATCCAATACACCCGCAACATGGTGACCGGCACCTCCACGGCGCAATTGGCGATCGTGCTGGTCGACGCTCGGCACGGCTTGCAGGAGCAATCCCGCCGGCACACCTTTCTGGCGTCGCTGCTGGGCATCCGCCACATCGTCCTGGCGGTCAACAAGATGGACTTGATCGATTGGGACCCACTGAGATTCGAGGCGATCAAGGACGATTTTCACGCCTTCGCCACTCGTCTCGACGTGCATGACGTGATTACCATCCCGATGTCAGCGCTGCACGGCGACAACATCGTGACCAAGTCCGAGCACATGCCTTGGTATGACGGACCGCCGCTGTTGTCCTATCTCGAAGAGGTCTATATCGGCGGCGATCGCAACCTGGTCGACGTGCGGTTCCCGGTCCAGTACGTGATCCGGCCACAGACCCGCGACCACCGCGACTACCGCAGCTACGCCGGTACGGTGGCCAGTGGCGTGATGCGGCCCGGTGACGACGTCGTCGTGCTGCCCTCGGGTAAAGCCACCCGGATCACCGCGATCGACGGCCCGAGCGGGCCGATCGCCGAAGCCTTTCCGCCGATGGCGGTTTCGGTGATCTTGGCTGATGACATCGACATCTCTCGGGGCGACATGATCGCCCGCACCAACAATCAGCCGCGCATCACCCAGGATTTCGACGCCACCGTGTGCTGGATGGCCGATGAGTCGGCGCTGGAGCCCGGGCGCGACTACCTGATCAAGCAGACCACCCGCACCACTCGGGTGAAGGTGATGGCGTTGGACTATCGGCTCGACGTCAACACCTTGCACCGGGACAAGGCGGCGACGGCGTTGAAACTCAACGAGTTGGGCCGCATCTCGCTGCGTGCTCAGGTACCGCTGATGCTCGACGAATACACCCGCAATGCCAGCACCGGTTCATTCATTCTCATCGATCCGGACACCAACGCCACGGTGGCGGCGGGCATGGTGCTGCGCGACGTGTCCGGCCGCACGGCCAGCCCGAATGCGGTGCGGCATCAGTCGTTGGTGACCGCCGCAGACCGGTTGTCTCGCGGCTGTACGGTGTGGTTCACCGGGCTGTCCGGCTCGGGCAAATCGTCGGTGGCCATGCGCGCTGAACAGATACTGCTGGAACGAGGCGCCCCGGCATACGTTCTCGACGGCGACAACCTGCGCCATGGGCTGAACGCCGACCTGGGCTTCTCGATGGCCGACCGGGCGGAGAACCTGCGCCGGCTGGCGCATGTCGCCACCTTGCTGGCGGATTCCGGGCAGATCGTGCTGGTGCCCGCGATCAGTCCGCTGGTCGAGCATCGCCAGCTGGCCCGCCGCGTGCACACCGACGCCGGTTTCGACTTCTTCGAGGTGTTCTGCGACACCCCGCTGGCCGACTGCGAAAGGCGGGACGCCAAGGGGCTGTACGCCAAAGCGCGGGCCGGCATCATCACCCACTTCACCGGTATCGACAGTCCCTATCAGCGGCCGAAGAACCCGGATCTGCGGCTGACCCCCGACCACACCGTCGACGAGCTGGCCCACCAGGTCGTCGACCTGATCGACTCGCGTCGGTAAGTCGTCGGCGGCCGGCCGAATGAAAGAATCTCCGTGATGCGGATGTCGGCCAAAGCGGAGTACGCGGTGCGGGCGATGGTCCAGCTCGCCACCGCCGATGCCGGCGCGCTGGTCAAGACCGATGATCTGGCCGCGGCGCAGGACATTCCCGCGCAGTTCCTGGTCGACATCCTGTCCGAATTGCGTACCGGCCGGCTGGTGCGCAGCCAGCGTGGCCGCGATGGTGGTTACGAACTGGCCCGGCCGGCAACCGAGATCAGCGTCGCCGACGTGTTGCGCTGCATCGACGGCCCACTGGCCAGCGTCCGCGATATCGGTCTGGGCGATCTGGCATACACCGGCCCGACCGTGCCGCTGACCGACCTATGGCGAGCGCTGCGGGCCAGCATGCGCTCGGTGTTGGAGGAAACCAGCCTGGCCGACGTGGCCGCCGACGCACTGCCCGAGCACGTGTCCCGACTCGCCGCCGATTATCGGTTCCAGGAGCGCAAACGGGGGCACCGTCGCGGGTAGCCGGGATCAGCCGCCCGAGCCGTACGGGCGGGTCAGGATTTCCATGTTGTGTCCGCTCGGGTCGCGAAAGTACACCGCCCGTCCGCCGTCGCGGCGGTTGATTTCGCCGGGTCGTTCATGCCGCGGATCGGCCCAGTGCGCCAAGCCGCGCGCCGAGATCTTGGCGTAGATCGCGTCGAAGTCGTCCTCGGACACCAGGAACGCATAGTGCTGCGGATGGATCGGCTGATCCGCCGCCACCTCGCTGTAGTCCAGGTTGACACCGTGATCGAATTCGACGACCAGGAAACGACCGTAGGGCTGCGGATCCGGCAGGCCGAACAGTTCGGTGAGGAACTGCGCGGACTTCTGTTGGTCGTGCGCGGCGACAATGGTGTGGTTGAATGCGATGCCCATACCCCCATCTTGCTCCGGTCCGCGAGTGTGCGTGTTTGCCCAGCGACACGCGGGGCGCATTGTCATTCTCTGCACGTTCACGCCGGGCGCCGGCGACAATCACGGTCATGCAGATCGGCATGACCATGCCGGTGATGGAGCCGGATTGGGATGCGGCGATGTTGCGGGCCTGGGCCCGAGCCATCGACGACGGCCCGTTCTCGTCGCTGGGTTGGGGTGAGCGGATCGCATTCTCCAACCCGGACAGCCTGACGCTGCTGGGCGCGCTGGCGGCGTGGACCGACCGGGTGCGGCTGGTCACCACGGTGATCGTTCCGCAGCTGCACCAGCCCGTGCCGCTGGCCAAAGCGCTGGCCACCGGCGACCTGCTGTGCGGCGGGCGGCTGACCGTCGGCGTCGGTGTGGGCGGGCGGCACGAGGACTACCGTGCGGCCGGTGCCGCCCTGAAGACCCAGACCATAGCCGGGATGGCCGAGCGGGTGGCGGTGATGAAGCGGGTCTGGGCGGGGGAGCGGGTTACCGAGTCGGTGCAGCCAGTGGGGCCGGCACCGGTGCAGCCGGGCGGTCCACCGCTGCTGATCGGGACCCTCGGTCCGAAGACGGTTCGCAGTGCGGCCGGCTGGGCCGACGGCCTGGCCGGCATCACCCTGGATCTCGACGTGACCAGGCAGAACGAATTGTTCGACGTGGCGCGGCAAGCGTGGCGGCAGGCCGGCAAGCCCAAACCGTATCTGGCGACGTCGTTCTGGTTCGCGCTGGGCGACCGCGAGGTGGCTCGCGAACAGATGCGCCGGCATCTGCGCCGGTACATGAACTGGGTGCCGGCCGAATATGTCGAGGCGATGGCGCCGACCACCGGGTGGACCGGCAACGACGACGAGCTTGCCGCACTGCTGGATGAGTTCGAAGCCATCGGCACCGACGAAATAATGCTCATCCCGACCAGTTCGGATCTGAGCCAGGTGCGCCGGGTGATCGACGTGGTCGGCGCGGCCGGGCAATCGCGCCGATAAGCCGGCGGCGACCCCCGGTTGCGCCACGGTCACGGATGCATATCCATCCAGAGATCAATGGTCACAACAGCACCATTGATCACTATCGTCGCATCAGCAAGTGGTGGGTGCACGCACGACGTCCGGTCCGTTGAAAGGGTTGAAAGGTCTGCCATGTCGGCGACATGCCGAATCGTCTCGGTATCAATGGTGTCGGCGGTCGCGTTGGGAACGGTCGCCGCGATCGACGCCGCGCCGCCGGCCACCGCGCTGAACTGCAACGCCCCCGAGGCGAACGTCGCGCCACCGCCGGGACAGGCCTTCCAACTGCCGGACATGCCGCCGCCCCCGGCCGGGCGCAAGCCGCGGGGCGCCAATCTCGGTGCCCCGCTGCCCAAGCTGGGGCCGCTGATTTCATCGCTGATTCGTCTGAATCCGCAGTTCGCCGCACCGGTGCAGCAGCAGGCGGCCGCCGTGCCGCCCGCGCCCAATCCGGCCGGTGCGGTCGACCAGGCGGCACCGCAAGTCGGCCCGCCGGTCCCGAACGCCGCGGTACCGCAGACAGACTCAGCGCCGGATCCGACCGCCTCGATCGACGGGTCCACCACGTCGCTGGCAGAATGGGTGACCGGGCCGAACGGCCCGAACAAAACCCTGGCCCGTTTCGGCATCTCCGGAACAGACCTGGGAATCCCTTGGGACAACGGCGATCCGGCCAATCGCCAGGTGTTGATGGCTTTCGGTGACACCTTCGGCTATTGCCGTGTCCACGGTGAGCAATGGCGCCGAAACGTCCTACTGCGCAGCCAGAGCGGTGACCTGTCGCACGGGATTGCGGTGCCCGACGGCGTCGTCGGCAACCAGTATTCCGGCTCGCCGCTTCAGGTGCCGACCTTCTCCAAACAGATCATTCCGGCCCACAAGCTGGCTCCGACCCAAGAGAGCATGATCCCGACCGCCGGTATCGCGGTCGGCGGAAACCAGTACCTCAACTTCATGTCCGTCAAGCAATGGCTGCGCGACGGTGATTGGTCGACGAACTACTCAGCGCTCGCGGTGTCGCGCGACAACGGCGAAAACTGGGGGATCTACCCGGGCACCATCCGCTCGTCGGCGCCGGAAAACGTCCCGGCGGCCCGGTACATACCCGGCAACGAGAATTTCCAGCAGGGGGCGTTTCTCCGGGGTGGCGACGGCTACCTGTACTCGTTCGGCACCCCGGCCGCACGCGGCGGTTCGGCCTACCTATCCCGGGTCCCGGAGCAGTTCGTGCCAGACCTCAGCAAGTACCAGTACTGGAACGAGTCCGGAACCTGGGTGCCGGCCAATCCGGCGGCGGCCACCCCGGTGATCCCGGGTCCGGTGGGTGAGATGTCAGTCCAATACAACACCTATCTGAAACGCTTCCTGATGCTGTACGGCAACGGCGCCAACAGTGTGGTGGCGCGCACCGCTGCGGCTCCGCAGGGCCCGTGGAGCGCCGAACAAACCCTGGTGTCGTCCGGCCAGATGCCCGGCGGTATCTATGCACCGTTCCTGCACCCCTGGTCGACCGGCAAAGACGTGTATTTCATGCTGTCGCTGTGGAATGCCTACGACGTGATGCTGATGCACACCGTACTCGGCTAAGCCGCCGGGGTCGGTGCGCCGATCGCGATGGTGCCCCCGACACGATTCGAACGTGCGACCTTCTGCTCCGGAGGCAGACGCTCTATCCCCTGAGCTACGGGGGCGTGCACAGCAGTGCTGCGCAACTGGGCTGGATCAACGGACAGACTAACCCATCTGGGCGGGCGTCCGGCGATCAGCACGGATTCGAG
>CAZPZQ010000250.1:0-5368 GCA_964590745.1 uncultured Mycobacterium sp.
CGATGCGGTGGTCTCCGTGCAGGCCGCGTTGGTGGCCCGGTGGATGCTGGTCGGGTTCATTCACGGGGTGATGAACACCGACAACATGACGATCTCCGGCGAGACCATCGACTACGGTCCGTGCGCGTTCATGGATGCGTACGATCCGGCCACGGTGTTCAGCTCGATCGACCACACCGGCCGCTACGCCTACGCCAACCAGCCGGCGATCGCTCAGTGGAACCTGGCCCGGTTCGCCGAAACCCTGCTGCCGTTGTTCGCCGACGACGAAGAGCAGGCGGTCGCTGTGGCCACCGAAACGCTGGGCGAGTTCCGGGTTCGCTACGACGCCGCGTTCGCGGCCGGTATGCGCGCCAAACTCGGCCTGGCGCAGGATACCTCGGGTGTCACCGACGTGGTTGACGAGCTGCTCGCGTTGCTGCAGCACAACCAGGTGGACTACACAGCGTTTTTCCGTCGGCTGGGCGCGGCGGCCCGCGGCGACACCGAACCGGCACGCGAGTTGTTCGTCGACCCGGCCGGGTTCGACGGCTGGATGGCGCGCTGGCGCGGGTTGCGGCCGGACGCCGAGGCGATGGACCGGGCCAACCCGGCCTATATTCCGCGCAACCACCTGGTCGAAGAGGCGCTGGGCGCTGCCACCGACGGCGATCTTGGTCTGGTCGAACGCCTGCTGGACGCCGTCACCGACCCCTACCGGGAACGACCCGGGCTGGAACGCTACGCCGCGCCGGCGCCGCCGGAATTCGGTGCCTACCAGACGTTCTGCGGGACCTGAAGCCGAGCGCGCCCTCCCTACCGGGTTCCGGGCACGTAGGTGCGGCAGCTGTAGCTCTGCGGGTCGCACATCACCGGCAGATTGGTCCAGCCGCCGTAAGTGCCCGGCGTGTTCCAGGTGGGCATCAGTGGCCCGTCATACCAGGGGTTCGGCAGGTACCGGCAGGTGTCGAAGGTCGCGCACGGCGGCGCGTCGGCGTTAGCCGTCGCGGCAACTCCCAGGCCGAGGGCCAACCCTGCCAGCACGGTGACGACGATTTTGCGCATCGCAGGCTCCTTTGGTGGTTCACGCGGACCGGTCGGCAACCGGTCCGGATGACTCCACCGTCGCACCCGCCACCGACAAACCGGATGAACCTGGTCGGGGGTGAGCACGCGTCCCAAGAACCTTGGGCCAGCTGAACCACATCGGCCACACTGGTCACCGAAGGGCAACCATGTGCTGAGTGCCCGGCTCTGAGCGACAACGGCGGTCAGCAGCCCTCCCAGTTGGCCGGCCGGCCGATGAACGGCGGGCCGACGGTGCCGCCGGGATGGACCTCGAAGCCCAGCATGCGATGCGCGATGAACTCTTTGGGGCCCTCGTAGACGTTGAGGCCGGGCCCGTCGTGGCCGGCGACCGGGCCTTCGTCGATGGCGTACTGCTCGTAGGCCGCTTTGACCTCGTCGACGGTGGACCCGTCGCCGACGCCGCGGTCGGTCCTGGTGCCGGGCGGTGTGCTCAGTCCGTTGAGGTGCTTGGTCTTCTCCGAAAAGAAGGCTTTGACCGGGACCTTGTCGCCGGGGCCCAGGATGATGCACCCGTGGGACTCCTCCCGCGGGCCGGCGCCCATCACCTCGGTGGCCTGCTCTTCGGTCATGCCGAGCCGCACCCCCGCGTAGCCGTCGAACGTGGCGACCGGAGAGGAGCTGGGCGAGATGCCGCCGCCGGCGTCTGCCGGTGCGGCGGTCAAGCAGGCAACGGCCATCCCCACGCCGGCCAGCAGAACAGCGGGTTTCGTAACGACGGGCGGGAAAAGACGGGGGTGTGGCACAGCTAGTCCTCTCGGTTGGCGGCGACCGCGGTGGTGGCGAGCCGGCGTATGCGCCGGTGGCCAAGCCCCGTGAAATGGTCCGCGGTGGGTGAGTGTCGTTCACCGGGGGCTTATTACTGGCAGCGTAGCGGGTCGGGGCTAGGGTCGCCCAACGACGGTGGCCGGGGCACCGGATCCGTCACCGGCGTCGGTGCGGCGTTGTCGCTCCGAGGCGGGCGCATGCCTGCATGGTCCGCCGCGCGTAACAACGTGACCGTCGACCCGGCGTCATCGTTTGACGCAGGACAGGAAGTTCTCCGCCCGGATCTGCCGTTCGCCGGACCAGCGGTATGCCATCAACGTCCCGCCCCGCACTGCGCTGAAATCCACACACGCAGTGTGAGTGTGGTAGTCCCGCGGCGACGTCGGATGTCCGGTGCGCCAGTAGTGGCCGTAGAACACCGGCACGGTCGCGGTATAGAGGTAGGACTGGGCGTCGACGTCGACGTCGGGCAGCTCGGGATAGTTGCTACCGTCTGCGGTCGTTACATCACCGTCCATCTGGACGATGTCACGCAGCGTGGTGGCCCCGGGATGCCACCAGCGAATCCTGGCCCGGTCGCGGGGATGTCCGTTCTTGTCCAGATACGCCGGCTGACCGTGATCGACCAGGCTGATCTCCGGGCCCTTGAGCAAGATCTCGATCGCGTCATAGAGCGGATCGCCCGGCGTGCAGGCGCGGGTGAACTGGCTGAGCGCGTTGAACCGGTTCCAACCGAGCTCGCGCTCAACGAGATTCATCGAAGGCTGATGCCAGCACGCGTGCACCACGCGCAAATCGCCCAGATCCAACCACAGCGGCAGCGTCTTGAACCAGTCCAGGTACTGCTCGCGCTGTGCTGCGGTCAACTGTTTGAGAAACCGGCGATGCTGGCGTTCGTTTTTGTCGGTGTGCGGGCGCAGATAGCGGCCGCTTTGAGCCGGATGCGTAGTGGCATAACCGATTGCGTTGAACTCGTGGTTTCCCATCACCACCTGGGCGCTGCCGGCGTCGGCCATCGGTTTGACCATCTCGAGGGTCTGGAGTTGTTCTGGGCCGCCGTCGATCAGGTCGCCGACGAAGATCGCCCGTCGCTGCGGGTGCCAGTGCGCACCGGTCCAGTCGTTGCGTTGATAGCCGAGTTGCGACAGCAAGTCGTCCAGTTGGGTGGCGCAGCCGTGCACGTCGCCGATGATGTCGTAGCCGGGCATCAGGCCATCGTCGCATCCGGACCGGACCGCAAGCCAACCGTCAAGACAGGGCAGTCGGCCGCGGTGAAGTGACACCGCCGACGATGGCTGCCAGACTTCGGCGCGGAGGAGGCGAGCGGATGGGGCTGAGGTCAGCACCACACCTGGTGCTGTCGATCCTGTTGGCGACGGCTGGAGTCTGCCTGGTGGCCGGCGGATGGATGGCTGCGGGGTTTGCCGTGGCGGCGCACGGCGATCCGCAGGTACGGCCCGGCGAGTGGATCCTGCTGTTCTGCACCATGCTGTTCATCTATGGGCCCGAAGTGGCAATGGCACTGTGGTGGATCACCATCCCGGTCATCGTGGTGCTGGGCTTGGGGCTCGCCTATCTTGGTCCGCGGTTGCACCGCGCCCGCACCCCGTCGCCGCTCGCGGTGAACCTGTCGCTGGTCGCCCGCATCGTGCTGCTCGGCTACGCCGGTGTGGCCAGCATGACTTGGACGATCTTCCTGCTCAACGCGCCGCGTCCGTGACCGATATATAGTATCTACCCAGGCAAGGTAGAATTCTACCGATGGGGTTGAATATCAAGAACGAGCACACCACCGCACTGGTGCGAGAACTCGCCGAACGGACCGGGCTGACCCAGACTGCTGCGATCACCGAAGCGGTGCGAGCAAAGCTGGCGGAACTGGATCGCGACCGCACCGATTCCGACCGACAGCGCGAACGCCGCCGAGCCAACGCCCGTCGGCTGCTCGACGAGTTACACAATTCGCTCACCGAGTCGCAGCGCGCTCAGCTTAAGGCCGCGCAAGCACGGCTTTACGACGATGCCGGCCTGCCGTTGTGATCGTCGATACGTCAGCGATCGTGGCCATCGTGCTCGGCGAGGCCGACGCCGCCGCGCTTGCTGAAATCATCGTGGACACAACCGCACCCAAGATGTCGGCGGCCACCGCGGTCGAGGTTGATGCGGTGCTCACGAGCCGCCTTCGACCGGAGGATCGACGGCGACTCAACCGACTGTTCTCCGAGTGGGACATCGATCTCGTCGCCTTCGACGCCGGGCAGGCTGAAATCGCCAGTCGGGCCTACCGCGACTTCGGACGCGGCAGCGGGCACCCCGCCGCGCTTAACCTCGGTGACTGCTACTCCTACGCGCTCGCTACCGCGGCCGGGGAGCCACTGTTGTATGTCGGTGACGATTTCGTGCACACCGACGTGGCAGCGGCCTACCGGCCCGAGGCCTGACCGACGGTCACAACTGCACGATCGGTGCTTCCGGGGCCAGACTGGCGGCCTGCTGGCGGGTCAGGATCGCCGCGTCGGCCAGCCGGGACACGAACCGCGGCAACCGCGGGTTGCGTTCGGCGGCGTGCGCGAGCAGGCGGCGCGCTTCGGCGAACCGCCCCCAGCGGGCATGCAGCACCGCCGACCAGAAGGCTGCTTCCGGGTTGTCGCCCAGCACGGCGTCGGCGTCGGCGAGAGTGGCTGCGGCCTCGGCGAACTCGCTGTCGGTGGCATAGCCACTGAGCACCGCGCCACCCGGGTCGAAGGCCACCTGCGATACCTTTTCGAACGCGTCGTTGAGGTCGAGCAGTCGAGCGAGCTCGCTGACCGGGTCGAGGTGGTCGTCGACCCGCAGGTCACGCACCACCCCGGTGGAGGGCGCGTCGCCCAGACGGCCCGCCACCACCAACAGCGCCGCCGATTGCCGGCCCCGGATGTCGCCGCCGGCGAGGTCGGCGCTGCGCAGAGCGGCTACCAACCGGTGCGCCAGGTCGCCGTCGGCCTGCTCGAAGCCCACCAGCATGGCATCCAGCACGGCGTCGCTGTCCAGCATGTTTCCCAGTGCGGCGGCATGTTCACTGGTCGCTACGCCGGCGGCCGGGACACACCGACTGCCGCTGTGGATGCCGAAGTTGCCCGCTGCATCCAGATAGCCGACCTGGCGCAGTTCGCGCTCCAGGTCGGTGTCGAGCAACTGCTGCAGCGCTTCGCCGGCCGACAGGCCCTGCCGCATCAACGCCAAGCCCCGCGGGCCGTAGGAGTGATCGGAAATCGCCTGGGTCGCCACCGCACCGACGCCGGCTTCGGCCCAGGTGACCAGCGCACCGATGCCCAGGTAATGGGACTGCGAGGCCACCCCGAGCTGTCCGGTGTCGGGGTCGTGCGCAAGCAGCGAGAAGGTCATGCTTCGGTCTCCTCGAAACGGCGGGATTACCGCCAATTCTAGGGGCGACGCCGGCGCCGTCGCCGACCAGGCAACGCCAGGTCACGGCGGTGAAGCGGGGTTAGCTGCGCAGCCGCACCAGCCGGGTCGTCGAGCTCTCGTCCAGCTCCAC
>CAZPZQ010000251.1:0-5361 GCA_964590745.1 uncultured Mycobacterium sp.
AGCCAGGTCACCGCCGCCGACACGACGCTGCCGCCCGTCTCCCACCGAGTCACCGACACCATCTTCGAGCGGCTCGGTCTCACCTCGTCGCAGCTTCGCCGCGATCGCATCCTCGACGAGGCCGCCCATACCGCCGACCCGGTCCACCTCATGCACGTGTTCGGCATCAGTGCCAAGACCGCCATGACCTCCGTCCAGGCCGCCCACCCAGAACGTCGCTCGACCGCACCTCGATAACGCACCTGCTCCGCAACAATCCGCTGCCAGGTCCCCGAAGTCGCACCACGCTGGACCGCAAAACGCTTAAGCACGTGCATGTTCCACGATTTCCACCACCGAGAATCGGCGAACCCGCGCGCTTTCGCCTACTGCACCACGCCGAAGTGATCGCCCTCAAAGGCGACTCCTACCGCATCAAAGACCGCGACCTCGGCCGCGTCCCGACCGCATCAACCGAAGAGAAATGAACCCAAGGGGGTCAATTTTCAACCGTCGAAAAGGGGTCAATTTTCGGCCGCGTTGACAGAGCGCGAATTCTCGCCGGCCGGTAGCTCTTCGATAGCTGAGCAGCAGCTCGCTGCGCACCTCAGCCCAGGTGGACGTAGTCGTAGTCGAAAGGCTTGCCATTAATGCCATGTGCCGGCGGAGCAACCCAACTGGCGATTTTGCCGGACTCGTACACCGGTTGCATCAATTCGCGAACGAAGGCGAGATCAGCGTCTGTGGGCAACCAGCTGTTAACGGAGCGCTGCCAGGTAGATGCATCAATGATGGTGCCCGCTGGGCTGATGTAGTGATCCGCGTAGACTCCGACGGCCCGATTGAACCCGACGTGCGGCAGGCTAAATCGGTAGTCGACACTGTGGTCAGCGAGGATCTTGTTCCACCGTTTGATACCGCTTTCACAATCGCCGGTGTATTCATCGCGCAGATCGAGGTTCAACATGAGCAGCGCGGACAGCTCGTCACGACCCCAGGTACCGTCGGGATTCGGTTTCTCGAGGTAAGAGCTGTCGTTGCCGAGCCGATGGTCGTCGCGGCGGCGTTCTTCCTGCCACCGACCCTTCAGCCCCGCACTGAAGTAGTTCGCTGCATTGGTGGAGGTTTCGCTGCCGAATAGATCCAGCGACACGCTGTAGTGAAAGTTGATGTATTTCTGAATGATCTCGAGGGGGATTCCGCCGTGGGCGGCGATGTCGGTGCTGTCGTGTTCGCGAATCAACTCGGCGCTACGTGCCACTACCCGGTCGACACCGGTGGTGCCGACGAACATGTGGTGGGCTTCCTCCCTGAGCATGAATTCGCAGGTGCGCGACAGCGGATCGAACGCGCTTTCTTTCAAGGTACCCAGTTGATATTTGCCGTCGCGGTCAGTGAAGTAGGTGAACATGTAGAACGCCAGCCAATCGGCGGTCTTCTCGTTGAACGCGCCCAGGATGCGCGGTGAGTCAGGACTGCCGGAGTTGCGGTACAGCAGCGCTTCAGCTTCGTCGCGACCTTCCTTGCCGAAATAGGCGTGCAGTAGGTACACCATTGCCCACAGATGCCGGCCTTCTTCGACGTTGACTTGGAAGAGGTTCCGTAGGTCATACAGCGATGGCGCGGTCAGGCCGAGCAATCGTTGCTGCTCCACCGAGGCGGGCTCGGTATCGCCTTGAACCACGATCAGGCGCTGCAGGTCGGCGCGGCAGTCGCCAGGAACCTGCTGCCAGACCGGCGCACCCTGGTGGTCGCCGAATGCGATGCGCCGGTCGGGCTTGGCTTCGGCCAAGAAGATGCCCCACCGGTACTGGTCAGGCCGGACGTGGTCGAAGTGTGCCCACCCCTCGCGGCCCACTTCGACAGCGGTGCGCAGATAGACTCCGTGGGTCTCTAGGACCGGACCCATCTCCGCCCACCAGTTCATGAATTTCGGCTGCCAGCCCTCCAGGGCCCGCTGCAGCCTGCGGTCGGACGACAAGCCGACGTTATTGGGAATCTTGTCCTTGTAGTTGATTGTTGCGGTCATGGTGACTACACGCGCTCTTTGTCGAAGATGGCTGACTTTCCGGTGCCGTAGCGGCGCAACGCTCCGGTCGGCCCGGAGGCGTTCGGGCGGACGAAGATCCAGTTTTGCCATGCTGACAGCCGGCCGAAGATCTTGGTCTCGAGGGTTTCTGGGCCGACGAACCGGTTGTTGGCTTCCATACCGGTGCAGGCGTCCGGCGACAACGCCGCGCGGCCTTCGACGACCAGCCGGATCTCGTCTTCCCAGTCGATGTCATCCGGTGCAACGGTGACCAATCCCAACTCGACAGCCTCGGCAGCAGTAAGGTTACGGTCGATCTCGTTGGTACGCAGCCAGTTCAGGTGCTCAGGGTGCTGGTAGAACCGCGACTCCAATCGGCTCAGTCCATTGCCCATCGGGAATACACCGAAATTAGCGGTAGTCAGCCGCAGGTTCGCGCGTAAGGTGCTGTTTTCATCGTCGGGTGGGGGCCCGTCGAGCATGTACTGGCGGTCACATGCGAGTGCCAGCTCGGCCAGCATGCCGGTATAACAGCCGCCCGGGGTGATCAGTGCGATCAGGCTGCGGCTGGTCACGTCGAGCCGCTTGAGTACCCGCTTGTAGTACTGGACGATTTCATTGGCCAGCCAGTGACTTGCGGTGTTGCTCAACAGCAGCCGTTCGTAGCTGTCGACCGTCTCGGTGTCGCCTTCGGTATAGAAAACCCAGGTGCCGATACCGGTTTCGTTGGTCCGCAAGTGCAGGATCAGGTCGTCGAGTTGGCGGGCCAGTGCCAATGGCCAGAATGCCGCACCCTGGGCCGCGACACCGTTGAAGTCAGCGGGGGCCGGCTGGGCTGGGGCGCAGACGGTGATATGGACCGCCGCGTTTGTTCGGTCGAACTTCGCGTTGACGATGTCATAGTCGATCGCGTCGGCGCTGATCTGACGTTCCAATGCGACCAATTCGATGCCGCTGGCGTCCGTCGGACGATGCGACTTGGCCGCGATGTCAGCTGCGCGGTCGCGGGCAACCTGCTCGAACTGTTGCGGCAGCACGAGTTCATCCACCAACCCCCACGCCGCGGCGGTTTTGCCCCGCACGCCGTCGGAGCGAGTGGCGAAAACATCGGCGAGGTCCTTGCGCACACCACGTTTGTCGACCACTCTGGTGAGCCCTCCGGTTCCGGGCAACACGCCCAGCAAGGGAACTTCGGGTAGCGATACCGTCGATGAGTTGTCGTCGATCAGCAGGATGTGGTCACAGGCCAACGCGAGCTCGTATCCACCGCCCGCGCACGAGCCGTTGACGGCAGCGATGTAGGTCTGCCCGGAGTGCTCGGTCGCGTCTTCGATGCCATTGCGTGTCTCGTTCGTGAATTTGCAGAAGTTGACTTTCGCGGTGTGCGAGGAGGAGGCCAGCATGCGGATGTTGGCACCCGCACAGAATACTTTCTCTTTGCCGCCGGTGATGATTACCGCCTTCACTCGGGGGTGTTCGAAGCGCAGCCGCTGCGTTGCGTCATAGAGCTCGATATCGACACCGAGGTCATAGGAGTTCAGCTTCAGCTCATAACCGGGAACGAGCGCACCGTCCTCGGCGACGTCGAGAATCAACCAGGCCACCTCGTCGTCCAGCCGCACCTTCCAGTGCCGATAGCGATCCGGATGGGTATCGAAACAAACCAGCGGCGATGTCGGTGCGCCGGTACGAACAGGCGCCGCAACGCCCGGTTCCGGTCCGGCATCGGGAACGACTGCCATGAGTTCTCCTTTGCCCTGATGAGTCGACCTTGGGCCAGATGATACTACACTGCTCTCACGTAAGATAGCGTTAATGTAGAAGAACGATGGGTTTGCATCCCTATGGCAGCCCGGTTGTCCAACGCGATTCACGCCAGTCGACACCGAGCAGGCGGGGCCGGTCACCGCACGTGACGTATTGACTTCTCGATCGGCTGGCGTTAGCAACTCTGAGGTATCGCCGTGCCGGTGCAGATCATATCCGGCGGGCACTCGCCGACGGGCGAGACAATCGAACACCGCGCCGGCGGGGGTCACCACACCGGCGGCCACCTCAGTCAAAAAATGTCCGAAAATACCCTTGACACGCAGATGCCGAACGGGCCAAGCTTTGTCTTACATTCATACGGACGGAGACAGGGCATGACCTCGTTAACACCCGCCACCGGCGGCAAAACCCGAGGCGTCCCCGCAGAAGGGGTCGGCGGCTTCTCGCAGTGTTGGTATCCGGTCGCACTGAGCAGTGAAGTGGCCAAAGGTCAAGTCGTAGGCCGAGAATTCCTCGACGGTCGAGTCATCGTTTATCGCGGAGATGACGGTGAGGCCCGGGTGCAGTCGGCCTATTGCCGCCACCTCGGCGCCGACCTCGCCGTGGGCGAGGTGCAGGGTAACGACGTGGTGTGCGCGTTTCACCACTGGCAATACGGTCCGGACGGCATGTGCACGAAGATCCCGGCCGGAGTCAAGGCCATTCCGCGCCAGGCGAGACTTTTCGCATACCCCACCGTCGAAACGCTGGGTCTCGTGTGGGCGTTCAATGGCGTCGAGCCGCTCTACCCGGTTCCGTCCTTTCCGACGTACCCCACCGACAGCCTTGAGGTGCGGCCGGTGGAGACGCGGTCGTGGCCCGTCCCGCCCTACGTGCTGCTGACCAACTCCATGGACTTCCAACACCTTCAGGTCGTGCACGGCATGACGTTGGATGCCGAGCCGGCTGACATTGAAATGGAAGGCTACCAATACGAGTACGAAGTCGACGGCAAACTGCCCAACTTCGGTCGTATGCATCAGCGGATCAAATGCTTTGGCAATAACACCATCACGTTTACGATGTCGGTGGAAGGCGGTCCGGAAATTCTTGCAGCGTTCGCTGGCGTCCCGACGCGAGCCGGTTGTCGGGGGTTCAACCTGGCGGCCGCACCGCGGGGCGACGGTGGACCGGACGATGAGGCCCGGGTGGAACAGGCGCTGTCTGTCGCGCACGCGATGGTGACGCAACTGCAGGAACAAGACGAACCCATTTTGGACACCATCCGCTTTCGCGAGGACGTTCTGATCGAAGCCGACAAGGCGTTGATCAAGTTCTTCCGGTACCTACGCGAGTACCCGCGAACACACCCGGGCGATGGTCTGATCAACTAAACTTGTTCCGTTCCAACGTATTCGGGTACTGATGATTTTTCGTCGGCTGCTGTCCGACCAGTCGCGATCCGGTTCAGCGTGCGATCGGATTGAAGCTGGTCGAGCTGCACTACCGGACGCGGAAGCCTCAGCGAGAGTGATTGAGGCAAACGGCGCCGAGCCGGCCGCCGGCGGTCGCGGGAACGCTACGGTTGTGCCGTACCGTTCGAG
>CAZPZQ010000252.1:0-5348 GCA_964590745.1 uncultured Mycobacterium sp.
GCTCGGCGCGCTGGGCGCTAGCGTGCCGATCGACGTGTGGGGCATCGGCACCGAGCAGCTCAACGCCGCAGCGCACCGGTCGGCCGGCTTGGTCGGCCACGGCGACGTGCCAACTGGCCGACTGATGCAGCAGGTGGCGTCCCGGCGGGTTGCATACCGCTCGGTGGACGTCGTTGGGCTTGTCCCTGCTGGAAGCGATGCACCTGGGCATGCCGGTGGTGTCGGTGGCCGCGACGATGACACCGCTGGTGGTGCCCGAAGAGGCGGGGGTGGTCAGCGCCGACGTCGGCACGCTGGGCGACGCGCTGGCCGGCTTCATCACCGACCGGGGCGCTGGATTTTCCCGCCTGCCCACAACGAGTTCGCCACTTGGCACACCAATGTCGTTGGTGGGACCCGGGTCTTTGACGCCGTGGCGCGTGCCCGGGTCGGGGTACTGCCACGACGACATCGGCGCCGCGGAAATGTGGCTCCAAGCATGTCATCGGAAGCGATGTCCGCCTGCACCCAGGTCGTCGTCGCAGGACGCCCGTGTAGCCGTCGGCGCGCCAACCCAACGATCTGGCCCACCTGGTCGTCGGTGGCAAGCGGCTCGACCACACTGGTGCCAACGGTTCCGGTGGCGCCGACAGCCACTAATCGCATGACTCGCACCTCCGACGTCAGCCGCTCCGGCTATAGGTGCCCGTACCGACTGGTGTACTAGCGCGGCAGGACACCACAGCGTTGAAGCGTCGATCGCATCGGAACCCTGCCGGACGCACTCAGGCATCCCGAGAGGTCAAAGCGCCGGCCTGCCGCCGGTGACCGCCACCCGAGCGCCGGAGATGTAGCTGGCGTCGTCGGAGGCGAGCAGCACGTAGACGGACGCCAACTCCGCCGGTTGCCCGGCGCGGCCCAGCGGCACGTTGTCGCCGAACGACGCTACTCCGTCCGGCGGCATGATGGACGGAATCAGCGGTGTCCAGATCGGTAACGGCGCCACACTGTTCACCCGAATCCCCTTGTCGCCGAGCAGTTGCGCCAGGCTGGCCGAGAAGTTCGCGATCGCCGCTTTGGTGGCCGGATAGGGCGCCAGCGTGGGATTGGGCGTGTCGGAGTTCACCGAGGAACTGCCGATGATCGACAAACCGGCGCCCATGTGTGGCAACGCCGCCTTGGTCAGATAGAAAAAAGCGCCGATATTCAGTGCGAAGGTGTAGTCCCATTCTTGGTCGCCTCGATGCCGTGATGGGTCATCTGATAGGCGGCGTTGTTGACCAGCACGTCGACCCCGCCGAACTCCTCGGCCGCTCGGGCGATCACCTCTCGGCAGGGTTTCGGCAGGGACAGATCCCCGCGCACCAGTACGCATTTGCGTCCGGCGTCCTCGACGTGGCGGGCCGTCTCGCGGGCGTCCTCATCCTCGTCCAGGTAGGCGATGAGCACGTCGGCACCCTCCCGGGCGAAGGCGATCGCCACCGCTCGGCCGATGCCGCTGTCTCCACCGGTGATGACGGTCCGTTTGCCGGTCAGCTTGGCCGAACCCCGGTAGCTGGTTTCACCGCAGTCCGGAACCGGCTGTATCCGGCTCTGCACGCCGGGCGGACTTTGCTGTTGCTCCAGAAGCCTATCTGCTGTTCCCTTCTGCGTCAGGGCTGGTCCGGTGGCCGGCCCGCGGTGGAGATGTCCGGATCGTCGTCGGCCGGCGGTTCCGGGTCGCGCCATTCTTCGACCCGGCTGGACCGATTGCCCTGCAAAGTGCCACGCAACTCCGCCTTGAGCTGATCGTCCCGGCGCGCGCCGTGCTTGTCGCTCTCGCGTTCCATCGAAGCCCCCGGGTCGTTAGCGAGGTTCCCGCAGCGGGTCGTGGCCGATGGACATCATCCGATGGCGCCATTCACTCGGGCCTGGCGTCGACGTCGGCTCACCGCCGCGTTCGGCATGCACCAGCTCGACCACCGTCCGCATGGTCTGCTCGTCGTCGGCATCGAGGTCCGTTCGCCGTTTCCGCAGAACTTGTAACACCCGACGACCGGTCTCGGCACCGGCGTGGTCGGGTAGTTGTTCGGTTCGTTCCCCGGCTGAGTCGGTACGCAGCCAGCTGCGCAATTCCCGCGACGACATGTTGACGACGCGGTGAAACTCCGCCCACAAGCCGGGGTCCACCTCAACGTGGGCCATATCAGCCCCTTCTCGCCGCTGTGTCCGTTGGTCCCCCAGTGCGTACCCGGCGAACGCACCCGGTAATCACCGGGCCACGGAGGTTGCACCGCGCCTCGGTCAGCAGATAGTCAGCAGCGTGTGGTCGATGTCGGAGAGCACGTCGGCCGGCAACTTGCCGGTGACGGCGGCGACGAAACGTTCGGCCAGGTCACGAACCTTGACGTTGGTCTCCTGAGACCGCCAGACCAGGATGTCAAACGCCCGGTCGGCAGGGATGCGGTACGCGACCATCAGCACCCCCTTGGCCTGCTCGATCACCGCGCGGGATTCGGCGACCTCGGTGACGACGGTGCTGACATCAGACTGCAGTACGTCAGTGACATCGATGTAGAAGCCGGCTGTGCCGGTCACCGTGCCGGCATCGTCGAGCATCCGGTCGCCCACCACGATCACCCAGTGGGTTCGTCCGCGGGTGTCGATGATCCGGTGACGGCTGCTGAACGGTTCGCCCTGGCCGACCCGCTCCAGAACCTCGGCGACCTGCGGCCGGTCGTCAGGGTGTTTGTGCTGCAGCAACAGCTCGGTGGTGGGCTCAACCGTGCCCGGCTGGTAGCCGTGTAGGCGGGCCACCGTATCCGACCACTCCCAACGCTGGCCGTCGACTAAAAATCGGAATCGGCCAACCCGCTGTGGCTCGCCGTGGCCGATCACCAGGTCAAGGTCGCTGTGTTTCCCAGGAGGCTCGCTGGTCTGTCCGCCCACCCCAGCATCGATATCGCCGGCCACCGCTACCTGCTTTCCTGCACGCATCGATTCTAATTGTGGCGGCTGGCGGTGGAACCCAATCTGAGGAGCCCATCGGGTGAACCCTGACATCAACAGTTGTCGGAGTGGCAGATCAGATCGGCGCCTTCTGCCAAACGCCCCAGCTCTCGCCCACTATCCACAGTCGACGAAGAAAACGCACGCCGGGGCCGACAACAGTAGATGGGCCCGACCTCGTCGGTCGGGCCCATCTGTTCGAGCGAGTTACTGGTTGGCCTCTTGGCGTTTCTCCGACGCCTTGGCACTACCACGCGCGGATTCGGCTTCGGCTTCTTTTCTCGCGGCGTCCCGCTCCGCCTCCGCCTTGTCCTGCTGCGCTTTGCCTTCCCGGGACAGATCGTCACGACCCGTCACCGCGCCGGTAGCTTCTTTCACTTTCCCTTTGACGCCTTCAACGGCGCCGCGCAAACCTTCTTCTAGCCCGCTCTTCTTGTCGTCTGACATATCCCCTCCTTCGTGCTCGTAGCCGGATTCCCGAGTTCGCCGAGCCCTAAACTGCGTTCTCGCACAACCGGACTTGTTGCTCCAGGCCGGGTGGCAATTTTCGGCGGTTCCGCAGCGCCGCGGGCAATCGGGCCAGCGCTTCGGCCGCAGCTTGCAGGTGTGCTCGGTCATAAGTAGCGGCCGGCAGCAATACCGCAGCCGCGGCCAGGCACCTGGAAAACGGGCGGCGCATGCACGAGGTCAGGAAATCATTCCGCAGCAGCCGCGCTCGCTGCACGGCCGGAGCCGCCCGCCGCGGTGATGGCCGGTGAAAGGCCACCAGCGCCGGGTAGTAGCACAGCTGCCATCCGGCCGCCGCCAAATCCAACGCCAGCAACCGCTCCTCGCCGCGAAAATGCAATACCGGACTGAAGCCACCCACTGACTCGAAGGCCGACTTGCGCACCATCGCCGCGCACGCCTGAAAGCCCAACACCGACGGGCCGGGCAGGTCCGGCCGGCGACCCAGC
The DNA here is from genome assembly GCA_964590745.1 of uncultured Mycobacterium sp. Classification (GTDB taxonomy): domain Bacteria; phylum Actinomycetota; class Actinomycetes; order Mycobacteriales; family Mycobacteriaceae; genus Mycobacterium. Next base: position 3,924 of record CAZPZQ010000252.1, read on the forward strand.
GGGCTGTTCGCCAATTGCATGCTGAACGGATCGGTCCGGCCGGCTGGCTCGATCACGGCGCGTCCGGCCAGGACGGCCACGTCCGGCTGGCGGTCGAACTCGCGTTCAGCGAGGGCGGTGGCATCGGCTTGCCAGTACGAATCATCGTCACAAAACGCCACATAGGGTGTCGGCGACAAGGCGACCCCGACGTTACGCGCCACAGCTCCGAGGTTGGCACCCAAGGTGACCAATCGGATCCGGCCCGGATGTTTGTCGCACAGCCTCGCTATCGCGTCGATGGTGTCGTCACGAGAATCGTTGTCCGCCACCACGACCGGACACGGCGTGTCGGCCAGCAGTCGAGTCACGGTAGCCGCCAGGCTGGCAGAGCGATTCCTGGTCGCGATGACGAACGAGGTGCGCGGCTGACCCACGCTGACCAGCTACCCCGGCGGTGATCGGCGGAAACACGTTTTTCGCTGCGCGATTCGGGTATGTCCGCAGGGATGCGTCACCTCAACCGCGTTCTGGTCACCGGTGGGGCCGGCTTGCTGGTCACCCGGTTGTGCGGCAGGCTGCTCGCCGGCGGCGCCCAGCGAGTGATCTGCCTCGATGATCTGTCCACCAGCTTGCCGGCCGACGTTGCGGAGCAGCGCAGCCTGCCCGGCCTCGACTTCGTCGCCCACAACATCACCGAAGAGCTGGAGAACCCGCGAATCTTCGGCCCGCTGGATGCGGTGTTCCACTTGGCCTCGCCGGTGTCGCCGCCGGACTACTTGCGGTTGCCGATCGCCACGCTACGGTCCCGGGCGTACGGGACATCGGTGGCATTCGATATCGCAGAGCAGTGCCACGCCCGGTGCATGCTGGCTTCCACCAGCGAAGTCTACGGTGACCCGCTGGTTCACCTGCAGTCGGAAACGTACTGGGGCAACGTGAATCCCGTCGGACTGCGCAGCGTCTACGACGAAGCCAAGCGGTTCGCGGAGGCGCTCACCTTCGCACACCACCGGGCCAACGGCGCCGACATCGCGGTGGCCCGCATCTTCGACAGCTACGGCCCCGGCATGCGCGCCGACGACGGCCGGATGGTGCCGACGTTCTGTTGCCAAGCGTTGCACAACTAGCCGATCACGGTGGCCGGCACCGGACAGCAGACCCGGTCATTGTGCTACGTCGATGACCGGCGCGGCCGGGGTGACGCTGCTCGCCGCGCTCCGGTGCCGACGCGGGCTGGCGATCGCCGGGCTGGGTAGCTGGTTGGGCCTCACCGCCGAGTTCGCCCTGCGCCGCATCGGGGCCGGTCCGAAGACCGCTCGCGAGGTGGTCGCGATGGCGGTGTCCAGCGCCATGATCCCGCCCGCCGCAGTCCTGCAGCGACTTCGGGGCGCCTGGAAATTCCGTAACGCCGTGCCCGAGCCTGCGCTGGCCGCACTGCTGGAC